>NZ_JBBEGC010000028.1:0-74826 GCF_037401995.1 Saccharothrix sp. CCNWYY140 | reverse complement strand
AACGGGACTTTCAAATACGACTTCGAACACCTCCCGATCCCGTCGGACGAGGGCGATCTTGTTTAATTCCGGCCATAACACCTACCGCGCGCTCCGCGCGCGAAGACCGCGCTGCGCGCGTGAAAAGCGGGGTGGGTGCCTAAGCTCGTCGTCGTGTTGGAGACTTCCGCTCGTCTCTTGCGGCTGCTGTCGCTCTTCCAAACCCGGCGGGACTGGTCGGGCGCGGAGCTCGCCGAGCGCCTGGAGGTCACGCCGCGCACCGTGCGCCGGGACGTCGACCGCCTGCGGACCCTCGGCTACCCCGTACTCGCCGACGCGGGGGTAGCCGGCTACCGGTTGGGCGCGGGCGCGAACCTGCCGCCCCTTCTGCTGGACGACGACGAGGCCGTAGCGATCGCGATGGGCCTGCGCACGGCCGCCGGCGGGTCGATCACGGGCATCGAGGAAACCTCGGTCCGGGCGCTGGCCAAGCTCGAACAGGTGCTGCCGTCCCGGTTGCGGCACCGGATCAACGCGCTGCACGCGGCGACTGTCCCGCTAGCCAACGCCGGACCGACCGCCGACCCGAGCACCCTCACGGCAATCGCCGCGGCCATCCGCGATTCGCTGCGCCTCCGCTTCGACTACCGCGCCCACGACGGAACCCTCAGCATCCGGACGACCGAGCCGCACCGACTGGTGCACACCGGCAGGCGCTGGTACCTGGTCGGGTGGGACGTGGATCGCGCGGACTGGCGCACCTACCGAGTGGACCGCCTGACCCCGCGCACCCCCACCGGCCCGCGCTTCACCCCACGAACGCACCCAGACATCAGCGGGTACACCTCACGGGCGATCTCCACGTCCGCCTATCGCTACCAAGCCCGGTTCACCTTGCACGTCGACATGGAGACCGCAGCCCAACGGTTCGCGCCGACCACGGGGACACTGGAGCCGATCGACGAGCACTCGTGCACCCTGCGGGCGGGCTCGAACTCGTTGGACGAGTTGGCGATCTACGTGACCACCGCCGGTTTCCCGTTCCACGTGCACGAACCGCCGGAGTTGGTCGAGCACGTCCGCACCCTGGCCGCCCGCCTAAGTGCGGCCGTCGAGGACTCGGGCCAGTTCCAGGCGTGACGAGACGTGGAGCTTGGCGTAGACGCGGGACAGGTACACCTCCACCGTCCTGGGGCTGTAGTGCAGAGCAGCGGCGATGTCTCGGTTGCGCATTCCCTGCTGGACCAGGCGGGCCACGTTCTCCTCGGCCTCGGTGAGCAAGCCCCGGGTCTTGGTGCGTGCCCTGGGGACCTTCGCGCCCAGTTCGCGTAGGCGGGTGCCTGCCTGGCGGCGGAGGCCGTGGGCGCCCAGGCGTTGGAAGGTGGTGTAGGCCTCCAGGAGTTCGGCGGTTGCGGTGGGGTCGATCTGGCCTAGCGCCAACTGGCCCCGGGCCTTCTCGAAGACCAGACCGCCGGTTTCGGCTTCCAGCACGGCTGAGCGCAACAGGTCCGGGTCGCGGGCGACCACGCCCTCGACTCGACGGACGGCGGTCCTGGTCCACGGGGCTACCCGGTCCGCGGCGAGCACGTGCAGGCGCTTCACGGTTTGCTGCGCCTCCTCCAACCGACCCTGCTCCAGGTCGAACTCCACCAACCTGCCCAGCAGGACGCAGCTGTACGCAGTGCTGCCGGTGGCGTCCACGGCCTCGACCAGCGTGGTCCGTGCGCCCTCTGCATCACCGCGGGCGGACAGGTAGGCCGACATCGCAAAGGCGTGGAGGCGGGACATGTTGGGGCTGGTCGGCGGGTCCAAGGCGGCCAGGCGGGCGGCCACGTCCAGCTCTCCGCGCCAAGTTCGGATCTCCAGCTCGATGGCCCGCAAACCCTGGAGCATCATGAGTTCCTGCCGGGACTCCAGCTCGGCGGTCGCCCGGCCCAGGCGGTCCAGCGAGGCGTCCCACCGGCCGCCCAGCCAGTCCAGGGCCACGCGGGTCAACTCCAGTTCGCCTCGGAACGCGAAGCCGGCCAGCTGCTCGGCCCGGCGCAGCCGCCAAGTCGCGTCGTGGACCAGGCCGGCCAGGGCGCCCGTGGACGCGGCCACCGCAAGCGCTTGCAGTTCCAGGGCGGGCTGACCCTGGGCCGCGGCTAGGGCTCGGTTGGCGTAGTCGACGGTCTTGTCGTGGCGGAACAGCATCGACGTGAGCACGGCCAGGCGGTCGAACACCACGACCGCTTCGGCGGAGGTGGTGAACTCCATCGCCTCGATGCGGGTGGCCGCCGCCAAGGCCTCCCGGTAGCGGCCGGTGAACGCCAGCAGCACCGCGCGGGTCGCGTGCAGGGCCGGGGTCCGGTCGCCCGCCGCCAGTTCGGCGTCGGCCAGGCGCAGCGCCTCGGCCATCCGGCCGACCAGGAACAGGCTGGTCAGCACCACGACGGCGGCCCGGCTGCGGACCGGGCCGCGGGGCAGGTCCGCCAGTGCCGCCAGACCAGGCGGGATCGCGGCGGCGGGGCGGGACGCGTGCGCCAGCGCCCGGCACTGCAACGCCAGCAGCTCGGCGCGTTCCGGCGCGGCCACCGGCAGCAGTTCCAGCGCCCGCACGCACAGCGCGGCGGCGGTCTCCGGCGCGGACGTGCGGGCGGACGTGGCGGCCTCGGCCATGACCCGCACCGCGCGCAGGTCGCCGGGCGCGGCGGACTCCGCCAGGTGCCACGCCAGTTCCAGCAGGTCCACCGGCAGGCCGCGGTCGCGGTCGTCGAGCAGGCGGGCGCTGATCAGGCTGTGCAGGTGGCGGCGCTGCGCCGGGCCGATCTCCTGGTAGAGCGCCTCGCCGACCAGGGCGTGCGCGAACCGGTAGCCGCGCTCGTCGTTGCGCACCACGTGCAGGCGCAGCAGCTCGTCGAACGCGGCCACCACGGTCCGCTCCGGCAGCGACGACACCCGCGCCAGCAGCCCGATCTGGTCCAGCCGCACCCGCCGGAAGATCGACACCGCCCGCGCCACCGCCCGGGTGTCCCGGTCCAGGGGCGCGACCCGGCGCAGCACGGCCTCCCGGAGGGTCAGCCGGATCGCGTCCGGCCGCACCGCCAGCCGCGCCTGCCCGCCGTCCACAGCGACCAGGTCCAGCTCGCGCAGCGACCGGGCGATCTCCACCGCGAAGAACGGGTTGCCGTCGGCCCGCTGGTGCACCTCCCGCGCGAGCTCGTCGTGCACGGCCGTGCCCAGCACGGTCTCCACGATCCGCTTGACCTCGCCGCCCGACAGCGGCGCGAGGTCCAGCCGCACCACCTCGGCGTAGCGCTCCAAGCGGTCCAGCAGTTCGTCGGCGGCGGGGTTGTCGTGCACCGCGCGCACGGCCGTGACCAGCACCAACGGTGCCGCCGACACCCTCCGGAGCACCACGCCGAGCATGGCCAGCGAGTCGTCGTCCACCTGCTCCAGGTCGTCCAGGACCAGCGCGGGCCGGTCCTCCAGCACGCGGGCCACCAGCTCGCACGACCGACCGAACCAGGACGCGTCCGGCGCGGCTGTCAAAGCGTCCAGCGCGGCCGTCGTTTCGGGTGAGCGCGGCACCGACCGCAGGGCCGCGGCGACCGCCGCGTACGGGATGCGCCGGGCCACGTCGTCGGACTCGGCGGCGGGCACCTCCGGCCCGAGCCGGCGGCGCACCTCGCCGAGCAGGCTGGACTTGCCGATCCCCGGCTCGCCGGACACGACCACGGCCACCAGACCCACGGCGGGCGCGCGGTCGAGGGCGTCGGACACCAGCGCCAGTTCCGGTTCTCGACCGAAGAACGGCGACACGGCGGCGTCCTCCCGAGGGGTGTCGGGGCTGGGCCTGCCACCCTACCTATCGCGGAACCCCTACTCACGTGTCGCCGCTCACCCGTGGTCGCATGGTCGCCACCAGCGACACGGGAGGGATCAGTGGCGATCCAGGGGTTCTGCGCGCCCGGCTTCGAGGACGTCCGGGCCGAGTTCGAGCGCAACTTCGCCGAGCGCGGCGAGGTCGGGGCGAGCGTGCACGTGACCGTCGAGGGCGACACCGTGGTCGACCTGTGGGGCGGTGACGCGGGAGGCAGGCCTTGGACCGAGGACACGATCACGCACGTGTGGTCGTGCACCAAGGGCGCGACGGCGTTGTGCGCACACATCCTGGCCTCGCGCGGTGAACTGGACCTGGACGCGCCGGTCGTCCGGTACTGGCCGGAGTTCGGGCAGAACGGCAAGGAGCACACGCTCGTTCGGCACCTGCTCAGCCACCAGGCGGGCCTCGCCGCCGTGAGGGAGCCGCTGCCCGCCGAGGCCATGTACGACTGGGCGCTGATGGCCGACGTCCTCGCCCGGCAGGAGCCGTTCTGGGAGCCGGGGACCGCGCACGGCTACCACGCGCTGACGTTCGGCCACCTGGTCGGCGAGGTGGTCCGCCGGGTCACCGGGCACACGCTGGCCGAGTTCTTCGAGAAGGAGGTGTCCGGGCCGCTGGGCCTGGACTTCTGGCTGACCCTCCCCGAGGACCTCGAACCCCTGGTCGCCCCGACCGTCCCGCCCGCGCCGAGCACCACCGTCTCGCCCTTCGTCGTGGCCGCGACGACCCGGCCCGACTCCGTGCAGGCGTTGATGCTGATGAACAACGGCGGCTACCTGGTGGCGTCCAACAGCCGCGAGGCGCACGCCGCCCAGTACGGCTCGGTCGGCGGCATGAGCAACGCGCGCGGCCTGGCGCAGATGTACCGGCCGCTGGCGTTGGGCGGGTCCTACAACGGGGTGGAACTCATCGACGAGGAGCAGATCGCCGTGATGTCGGCGGTGGCGTCCGCGGGCCACGACCGGATGCTGCTCGCGCCGACCCGGTTCGCGCTCGGCTTCCTCAAGGCCAACGACCGGGCGACCGCGCGGGACGGTGACGCGATGGGGTTGTCCGAGGACGCGTTCGGCCACTCCGGCATGGGTGGGTCCATCGGGTTCGCCGCGCCGGCCGCGCGGATGTCGTTCGGGTACGCCATGAACCGGCAAGGTGGCGGAGTGGGGTTGAACAGTCGCGGACAGTCCCTTGTGGACGCCGTGTACCGGTCGTTGGGATACCGACGCGCGGGCGGCGGCTGGTTCCGGTAGACCACGCCGGATGCGCTTACCATGACGAGGTGATCGAGGTCGTGCGCAGTGGTCGGGTCGAGGCGTCGCCGGAACGGGTGTGGCACGTCGTGTCACGGGCCGACCGCGTGGCGGAGTGGCTGGACTTCGCCGACGCGGTCGAGGTGACCTCCGGCGCGGGCTGCGGTGAACGGCGCACCCAGTACGGCAGGTGGGGCGAGCGGCGCTCGGAGGTCGACGTGGAGGTCGTCGAGTACCGCCGCCCCAAGGTGGTGGCGTGGCGGCACGTGGCCGAGCGGCTCGACGGCAGGCCCGCGCCCCGGTTCGCCGCCGGCACGGAGTTCCGGGTCGAGCTGGAACCCGACGGCGCGGGGACGCTGGTGCGGCTGCGCTCGTGCCAGGAACCGGCGTCGGCGCTGAAGGGCTTGCTGCTCAACGCTTTCGGCCGCCGGCAGGTGGCGCGCGGGCTGGAGAAGTCGTTGGCGCGGCTGACTTCGGTGTTCGCGCAGCCGGCATGATCGGGGCATGAGGGCCGACCGCCACCGCTCGGTGTCCGCCGCACTCGCGGCCCGCACCGACGACGAGTTGCTCACGCTCCTGGCCCACGGCGGTGACGGCAGCGTCGGGGTGGGCGGGGACGCGGTGACCGTCGAGGTCGCCGGTGCGCCGGTGTTCGCCAAGCGCATCCCGCTGACCGACCGCGAACTGGCCCGACCGCAGTCCACCGCGAACCTGTTCGACCTGCCCGTGTTCTGCCAGTACGGCGTCGGCGGGCCGTCGTTCAACGCCTGGCGGGAACTGGCGGCGAACCTCGCGGTGACCGAGGCGGTGCTGGCCGGCGAGACCGAGTCCTTCGCCCTGCTCCACCACTGGCGCGTGCTGCCCGGCCGCCCTCCCGTCGCCGACGAGCACGCCGACGTGGACCAGGTCGTGGCGTTGATGGGCGGTCACCCCGCCGTGCGCGCCCGGATGGAGGCGCTGGCCGCCGCGCCCCACAGCCTCGTGCTGTTCAACGAGTACGTCCCCCGGCCTGTAGAGGGCTGGTTGGCCGAGGACCCGGTGGGCAAGGCGGCGAGCGTGGAGCGGCAGCTCGTCGGCACGGCGGAGTTCCTGCGCCGGCGCGGGCTGCTGCACATGGACGGCCACTTCGGCAACATGCGCACCGAGGGCGACACCATCGTCCTGACCGACTTCGGGCTGGTCACGTCCCCGGCGTTCGACCTGTCCGCCGAGGAACGCGACTTCGTCGCCGACCACGCCGGCCACGACGCCGACTACGCCGTGATGCGGTTGGTGAACTGGCTGGTGGTCACGGTGTGCGGGGTAGTCGACGGCTACGCGGCCCGGAACGAGTACGTGCGCCGCTGCGCCGCCGGGGACGTCCCGGCCGACGTGCCGCCGGTCGTCGCCGACATCCTCACCCGGCACACCCCCGCCGCCGCGCGCATGAACGACTTCATGTGGGCGCTGTTCGACGGCGACCTGACCGCGCGGTACCCCGCTCAGGACGTCCCGTAGACCGAGCGCAGCCAGACGAACGCCAGCGTGTCGACCAGCTCGCCGTCCCGCTTGGCCGACCGGCGCGACAGCGAGCGGTTCACGAAGGCCTGCTCGTTCATCGACACCAGGACCGTGGCCAGGGATTTGGCCTCGGGGCCGTCCGGGGCCACGCCCGCCGCGCGTTCCAGCGTGATCTGCTCGGCGGTGGCGTCGATGAACCGCCGCGCCACCCCCGTCCAGAACTCCCGCATCCGCTCGTCGGTGTCCCGGGCGCGCACGGCCGCCCGCAGCACCGGCCCGTGCTTGCGCCACAACGCGAGCGTGCTGCCCAACGCACGGCGGATCGCGGCTTCCGGCGGCTCGCTGCCCCGGCGCAGCCAGGAGGAGGCGGCGTCGTAGAGGGCGTCCAGCACGCGCGCGGACAGGGCGTGGAGCACCGCTTCGCGCGAGGAGAAGTGGAAGTAGAAGGTCGAGCGCGAGATGCCCGCGCCGGACGCCAGCTCGTCCACCGCGATGTCCTCCAACGACCGGTGCTGGAGGAGGTGTTCCGCGGTGTCCAGGATCGCTTGCGACGTGAGGTCGCCCTTGCTCGGGCGGCGCCGGGACCCGACCGGACCGGCCGTCGACCGTGGGGGCATGGCGGACATGCTGTCCCGACCCACCGCCCGCCCGCAACCCCCCGTGACGACACCGTGGCCGACGCGCACCGAACGTCCCAACGGGGTACACAGGACGGGTGGATCCGTTGTGGGCATTGCGGCAGGTGGCGTTCCAGTTGGAACGAGCCGGCGAGCCGACGTACCGGGTGAGGGCGTTCCGCCGCGCGGCCGAGGTCGTAGCCGGCCTGCCACCCGGCGACCTGGAGCGCAGGGTCGCTCAGGGCACGCTGACCGACCTGAACGGCATCGGCAAGGCCACCGCCGGCGTGATCGTCGACGCGGTCGAGGGCCGGGAGCCCGCCTACCTGTCGAAGATCCGCGGCGCGCCCGCGGTGACCGGCGGGCGGGAACTGCGGGCGAAGCTCAAGGGCGACTGCCACACCCACTCCGACTGGTCCGACGGCGGCAGCCCCATCCGCGAGATGGCCGAAGCGGCCCGCGACCTGGGCCACGAGTGGATGGTCCTGACCGACCACTCCCCCAGGCTGACCGTCGCCAACGGCCTGTCCGCCGACCGCCTGCGCCGCCAGCTGGAGGTCGTGGCGGAGCTGAACACCGAGCTGGCCCCGTTCCTGGTCCTGACGGGCATCGAGGTCGACATCCTCGACGACGGATCGCTGGACCAGGACCCGGACCTGTTGGCGCAGCTGGACATCGTGGTCGCCAGCGTCCACTCCAAGCTGCGCATGGCCGAGCCGGAGATGACCCGGCGCATGGTCGACGCGGTGTCCAACCCGAACGTCGACGTCCTGGGCCACTGCACCGGCAGGCTGGTGGTCGGCAAGGGCAGGCCGGAGTCGACGTTCGACGCGCGGGCGGTCTTCGAGGCGTGCCGGGACAGCGGCACGGCGGTGGAGATCAACTCCCGTCCGGAGCGGCGCGACCCGCCGAGCAGGTTGCTGGCGCTGGCGGTGGAGCTGGGCTGCACGTTCTCCATCGACAGCGACGCCCACGCGCCCGGTCAGCTGGACTGGCTGTCGTTCGGCTGCGAACGGGCGGAGCGGCACGGGGTGCCGGCGGACCGGATCATCAACACCCGCACCGCGAAGGACCTCCTCGCCCACCGCTGACCACCTCGGTTCACCGGCCGGAGCACCGCGCGGCGCGGGGGAGGATCGGCGACGGTCGACCGGCTCCACCGCGGGGTGAGCGTCAGCGGGTGCCCGCGGTGGCCGAGCGGTGGGTGCGGGACGAGCGGACCAGGTGGCCGTACCAGGCGATCAGCGGGCCCGTCCGGCCCTCGACCAGGCGTTGCCAGGTGGTCCGGCACAGCTCCAGGAACGGGTGCGGGTCCCACGACCCCGCCATCTCCGACAGGGGTCGGTCGTGGACGTTCCCGAGCCAGTACCGGCGGTCGAACCCGTACGACACCGGCACCACCGCCCCGTTGGCCTCGACCACCAGCGGGGTCAGCCAGGTGCCCAACGGCGCGTCCGGGTCCACGGGAGCGGCCATGAACGCTTCCGGTTTCCGCGTCAGCGTCGTCCGCGGCACGGCGTCCAGCTGGACCGCCAGCCCGTGCTCCTCCGCGATGCGGCCCAACTCGACGGCGGCGTAGGCCAGTTCGACCGCGTCCGGGCGTTCGCCGGCCATCAACCGCCCGGCCGCGCCCTCCGGCTCCAGCGGGTGGACCTGGAGCAGCAGCGCACCGGACTGGGTGGCGGCCAGGGCGACGTCGCCGAGTTGGGTCGCGTTGCCCTGGGTCAGCGTGGTGACCACGCCCACCGGGATGCCCGCCTCGGTCAACCGCCGGATCCCGGCCAGCGCCTTGCCGAAGCCCCCCTCCTGGCCCCTGATCCGATCATGGGTCCGCTGGGCGCCGTCCAACGACACCGCCACCAGGTCGACCAAGCCCCGCACCAGGCCGATGCGCCGCTGTGTCATGGCGACGGCGTTCGTGGTGACCGTCGTGCGCATACCGACTTCGTGAGCACTCCTCAGCAACGCCGGGAGTTCCGGGTACAGGAACGGCTCGCCGCCGGTCACGTTGAGGACGTCGTAGCCCAGGGCCGCCGCGTCCCGCACCACCCGGGTCAGCAGGGCGATGGGCACGGTCTCGGTGACGTCGGGGCCCGAACTGGAGTAGCAGTGCCGGCACCGGAGGTTGCACAGCCTCGTGGGGTGCACCTGTAGGACCGCCCTGCCGGCCGCAGACTGCCGCATTTCCACCCTCCTGTGGTGCCTCCTAACCATATGGAGCAGACAAGTGCCGTCCCGATACGTCAGACCGTCACCAGTGGAGTAACCGGTTCCCTCGAACGTGGGAACCTGGCCGGTTGCTTGAAACGACGTCCGACAACCGAACGACTTCACGGTCGAGGCGACGAAGCCCGAGCGGTTGGCACCGGGGGAGGGGACATGCGTCGCGAGATCGCGGTGTCCACCGACGCGGCCGACGAGGTTCGGCGCCGGGTGCTGCGCGACCTGCACGACGGGCTGGGGCCGTCGTTGGCGGCGGTCGCGCTCGGGTTGCGGGCCGCTCGTCACCTCGTGGGGCACGACCCGGCGGCGGCAGGGCCGCTGCTCGCCCGGCTGGAGGAAGAGGTGCACCACGCCGTCGGGGAGATCCGGCGGTTGGCGGCCGGCGCCTACCCGGCCGAGTTGGCCCGGTTGGGGTTGGTCGGCGCGGTGCGGGCGCATGTGGCCACGTTGGCCGATCGGCACCCGGTGCGGGTGGACGTGCAGGTCGTGGAGGCCATGCCGGAGTTGCCGGTGGCGGTGCAGGTGGCGGCTTACCGGATCGTGTGCGAGGCGTTGACCAACGTCGTGCGGCACGCGGGTGCGCGGCACTGCGTGGTGCGGCTCTGGTGTGCGGGTGGGTTGCACGTCGAGGTCGTGGACGACGGCGTGGGCGCCTGCTCGCCCGGGGGTGACGGGGTCGGGGTGAGTTCCATGCGGGAGCGGGCCCACGAGGTGGGCGGCACGTGGGCGATGGAGCACGCCGCCGCCGGGGGCACGCGCGTGGCGGCGGACCTCCCGGTCGCGGGTGGGGTGTGAGCGGGAGATGCTGCGGGCGCTGGTGGTGGACGACCACCCGCTGTTCCGCTACGGGCTCGCCGCCGCCCTGACCGCCGCGTCCGACGTGGAGCTGGTCGGCGAGGCGTCCGGCGGGCAGATGGCCGTCGAGCTGGCGACCACCCTCAAACCGGACGTCATCGTGATGGACCTCAACATGCCCGACCTGAGTGGGGTGGAGGCCATCCGGCGGATCGTGGCGCGGGACCCGGGCGTGCGGGTGCTGGTGCTGACGATGTTCGACGACGACGAGTCGGTGTTCGCGGCGATGCGCGCGGGCGCGTTGGGCTACCTGCTCAAGGCCGCCAAGCCGCAGCAGATCGTGCGCGCGGTGCGGGCGGTCGCGGAGGGCGAGGCGATCTTCAGCCCCGGGATCGCGGTGCGGCTGCTGGCCTACTTCGGCACGGGCGGGCGGGCCAAGCCCGAGGCGTTCCCGGAGCTGACCACGCGGGAGCGCGAGGTGCTGCGGCTGATGGCCGACGGGCGGGGCAACGCGGCCATCGCGCGGGTCCTGGTGCTCAGCCCGAAGACCGTGCGCAACCACGTGTCGAACATCCTGCGCAAGCTGCACGTCGCCGACCGCGCGCAGGCGGTGTCCCGGGCCAAGGAGGCCGGTCTGGGCGACGATCCGGGACAGGTCGGGACAACACGCCCATAGTGCCGGGACACACCGGGTCGCGACCATTGTCCAGCAGGGGTTTCGGGCACGAGGCTGGGGAGCCGGGCATGAACGGTGAGCAGATCGCGGTGGTGCTGCACGCGGCGGATTCGATCACGCGGGCCGGGGTGACCGCGGCACTGCGGTCGCGGCCGGAGATCCGGCTGGTCGAGCCGGACGAGCCCGCGCCGGTCGCGTTGGTGGTGCTGGAGAGACTCGACGGGCCTGCGCAGCAGCTGCTGCGCAGGCTCCAGGTGCAGGGCAGCCCGAACATCGTGCTGGTGGCCGGTGACATCGCCGACCCGGAGCTGCTGAACATCGTCAGCTCCGGCATCTCGGCGGTGATCCGCCGGTCCGACGCCACGCCGGACACGTTGGTGCGCTTGATCAAGGCCACGGCGGCGGGCCAGGGCGCGCTGCCGCCGGACCTGCTGGGCCGGCTGCTGGACCGGGTGTCCCGGTTGCAGCGCAACGTGCTCAACCCCAACGGCTGGACGATGGCCGGCATGTCCGACCGGGAGACCGAGGTGCTGCGGCTGATCGCGGACGGTTTCGAGACCCGCGAGATCGCCGAGAAGCTGTGCTACTCGCAGCGGACCGTGAAGAGCATCCTGCACGACATCACCAACCGGTTCCAGTTGCGCAACCGCGCGCACGCCGTGGCCTTCGCCTTGCGGGAAGGCTTGATCTAGAGAGTGGGCCGCTTTCCGCGGCCCACCACCTCTACTCGACTCGGCCCGAGAAGGACACAGAGGGCTTGCAGTTGCCCTTGTCGGTCGGGTTCTGGCAGCTCACCGACACGATGACCTTCTCGCCCGGCTTGAACCGCAGCGGTTCCACGTAGTGCCGGTCCAGGTCGCGGAAGTTGGCCAGGCCGACCTCCAGGATGCCGCTGCGGGTGCCGCCCGAGTCGCGCAGGACGCGGATCGTGCCGGTGTCGCCGCGCGGGTTCTGGAGCACGATGTCGCTGATCCGCAGGGTCTTGCCCTCCGGCGGGCTGAAGACGAAGTCGGTGAACTGGTCGGCGTTGCCCACGATCGCCGCGTCGGCCGCGACCCGGAAGTCGGTGGGCTCGCCGGTCTGCTGCTGCGCCTTGGGCGGGGTGGCGGTGGGCTGCGACCCGGGCGGCGCGCCGGGGTCCAGGCCCACGGCCTCCATCGCCCGGTCGGAGTTGCCCTTGGCCTGCTCGGCCTCCTGCTTGGCCGCGCCGGCGCTCTCCTCGGCCCGGTCGGCGGCGGCCTTGACGTCGGCGGCCTGCTGGGTCGCGGCTTCGCGGGCGGCGGACTTCACGGCCGGCCGCAGCACGGTGAACCACAGCGTGGCCAGCACGAGCGCCAGCGCCAGCAACGCGATCAGCGCCGGCAGCAGCCACCTGGGCAGCAGTTGCCGTTGCACGAACATGCCGTCCGCGACCAGCGGGGTGCCCGCGTCGGGCAGCACCTCCACCCGGAACGGCTTGGACTGCGGCTGGCCGCGCAGGAACGTGTCGCGCGGCTTCACCAGCAGCTTGACGAACGCGGCCGTGCCGGGCGCGAGCAGCACCTCCTGCCGGTCCAGCCGGAAGTCCAGCTCGCCGTCCGGGTCGCTGGGGTGCAAGCGCAGGCCGACGGGGTGGTTGCCCACGTTGTCCACGGCCAGCTCGTACTTGCCGCGCCGACCGGCCTCGACCTTGCCCGGCACCAGTTCCGCGCTCAGGTCGGTGAACGCGCCGACCTCGACCACGCCCTCCTCGACCACGGACCCGTAGGGGTCCTCGCGCGAGGTGACGCGGACGCCGAAGTGCACCGGCCCGGCCGGCACGCCCGCCGCCCTGGGCGGCGCGAACCGCACGGTGACCGTTTCGGAGGCCTGCGGCACCAGGTTCACCGCGGCGGGTTCGGCCACGGCCCAGCCCGCGGCGTCACCGACCACGTCCACGGTGAACTGGTCGACCAGCTGGCCGGTGTTGCGCACGACGACCGTGCACGTGACCTCGGAGCCCGGCTGCACGGACAGACCCGTGGCGGACAGCGTCGCGGTAGCGCCCATGTCGTAATCCTGTTCGAGAAGCGGTCGGAGAGGACGAGTCGGAGGGGTGGGGGCCGGTGCGCGGCGCACTGCCCCTACGGGCAGCCGTTCAGCCGCGTCCCACGAAGTCGGGTGGTTGCAGGGACTTCGGGACGACGAGGAACGG
This sequence comes from Saccharothrix sp. CCNWYY140, assembly GCF_037401995.1. Lineage (NCBI taxonomy): Bacteria > Bacillati > Actinomycetota > Actinomycetes > Pseudonocardiales > Pseudonocardiaceae > Saccharothrix > Saccharothrix sp. CCNWYY140. Next base: position 61,751 of record NZ_JBBEGC010000028.1, on the reverse strand, counting down.
GTTGGACCGCACGGCCGCGAAGCCCGGTCCGGCTTCGGCGGTCGCGGCCAGTTCGCGCGGGCCGACCTGGTCGTTCTCGAACACCAGGACCTGGGCGTCGAACGTGCCGTCGTCCTTCACCACCACCGTGCCGGGGGTGGCGGAGATGCCGATGGTCCACGCGAGCTGCACCGTGCCGCCGGGCGGGAACCCGGCGCCGGTGGCGCGCGGCACGAACCCGCCCGGCCCGACCAGCGGGTCGACGGTGAGCTTCGGTTGGCGCACCACGACCTTCGCCACGGCGGTGTTGTCGGCGGCGTTGTTGTCCGGCCCGACACCGAGCACCGAGCCGCCGGCGGTGGTGTCCACGGCGGCCTTGGCGGGCAACGTGATCCGCACGTCGGCTTCCTGGAGTGGTTGCAGCACACCGATCACGCACACCGACCCGTCGGCGGCGCAGCCCGGTGAGACGGCCTTGGGCGGCGCCAGTTGCGCCGGCAGGGAGGTGACCACGCGGACGTCCGTCATGGGCTCCCCCGCGCCGTTGCGGACCTTGTAGGACAACACGATGTCGTCACCGCCGACGAAGCTCTCCTGCGGCAGCGCGGCGACCGCCATCGACAGGGCGCCGGGGTTGGCGGGCGGCTTGATCGGGTCGGCGACGCGGATGGTCACCTGCGCCCGGTTGTTGCCCAGGTTGACGTCCTGGCCCGTGTCAGCGGCAACGACCTGGCTGCCGGCCCCGGTCCCGGTGACGACGACCCGGATCTCGACCCGGCCGCGCGGCGCGATCCGGCCCGGTGAGCACGTGGTGCCGACGCACGTGCCCGCGGTGGTGGTGACGGTGTCGACGCGGAGTCCCGCCGGGACGGTCAGGGTCACGGTCGGCGTGGTCGCCGCGAGACCGGTGTTGGTGACGGTGAACCGGACGGTCGTCGTGCCCTCGAACGGGATCGACGCCGGCGCGACCGCGCCCGTCACCGCGAGGTCGGGCAGCGGCTGGAACGCGGCCACCCCGACGTCCGCGTCCGGGTCCTCCACCAGCACGGTCGCCGGGCCGCCGGAGGGCGGGACCTGCCAGATGCGGCTCGCGCCGAACTCGCCCGCGCACTGGTCGAACGCGATCAGCGCGCCGTCCGGCGACCACGCGGGCGAGTCCAGGCAGATGTCCGCGGTGAAGATCCGCCGGGCGTTCGCGCCGGACGCGTCGGCCACGCACAACGCCTCGCCCGCGTGGGTGAACACCAGCCGGCCGCCGTCCGGCGACCAGGCGGGGGACGTGTCGTCGCGCGCGCACTCGGCGGCGAACAGCCGGGACAGGTTGACCTGTCGCACCGGTCCGGACAGGTCGGCGAACCAGATGTCCCGGGTGGCCCGGGACTCCGGGACCACCACGCCGACCGGTGCACTGGCGGTGCTGCCGCGCGTGCCGTCGCGGGCGGTGCAGGTGACGGTGGTGACGCCGACCGGGAACAGCTGCCCCGGCGTGGCGTCGCAGGTCGGGGTGAGCGGCTCGTCCTCGGCGGTCTTGGCGGTGGCGGTGAACGGGACGGCGACCGGCGTGCCGTTCTGGCTGACGACGGTGTCGCCGTTCACGACGACGGTCGGGTTCCCGCCGGCGACCTCGGTGACCCGGATCGTCTGGTTGTGCGGCTGGGTCGGCTGGGCGCCGTCGAACAGGAACTCCACCCGGCACTCGTGCCGGTCGCCGACCTCGGCGATGCCGGGCTCGGGCGGGTCCAGGCGCACGATCTCCTGGAAGGTCACCTCGGTGTTGCCCGGCACGGTCGCCGTGGGCGGGAGGAACTCGACGGAAACGCCGTCCGGGCAGTACGCCCGCGGGGTGACGGTGACCGGCAGCCGCGAGATGCCGTGCTGGATGCCCGCCACGATCTGGTCAGGCAGGTAACCGTCGGTGAGCACGCCGCCGGTGGCCGCGGTGAGGCGGGACGCTTGCTCCCGGCTGTTCAGCTGCGACGGGAGCGGCGGGGTCGACGGGTCGCCGTCGTCGATCACGACGGGCACGGTGATCAGGTGGATGCCCAGGTCCTTGAGCTCCCGCTCGATCCGGGCCTCCTCCCAGTACGGGAAGTCGCTCGCGCAGCTGTTCGGGCCGTCGTAGTCGCCGCACCTGTCGGGGTGGTTGTGGCTGGAGTTGTCACCGGCGACCACGACGATCCGGCTCGTGCCCGGCTCGGTGAAGACCTGGTCCTGCGTGACCCGGTGCAGCGCGTTGAACCAGTCCTCGGGTCCGTCGCCGCCCCAACCGATCTGGAGCTGCTCCTCGTCCTCCAGGACCTTCTTGACCTCTTCACGGGTGGTCATCCCGGTGGCCGGCTGGTAGCGCAGGGCCTCGCCGTCCGAGGCGTCCTGGTAGGCGGCGATGCCGAAACGCGCCAGCGGTTCCTTCTCGGCGATCTGACGCATGGCCTCGCCGAGGTTGGCGCGGACGGCGACGATGGTCGACGTCATCGAGGACGTGGTGTCCAGCAGGAACATGATCTCCGGGCGGGCCGGGACCTCCGGGGTGCGCAGGGTGGCGCTGGTGGTGAACTGGCCGCCCAGCGGGGTGGATCCGCCGACCGACCGCGGGTGCACCAGCGGGACCTCGACGGCCTGCGTGCGTCGCGCGAACGCGATGCCGCGGCCGTCCGGGGACCACGCGGGCCGGCTGTCGCCGCCGGTGAGGTGGTCGGGGAACGGGATCGTGTCCAGCACGGCCCCGTCGGACACGCGCAGGACGCGGATGACGTTCCGGTCGGTGACGGCGAGCCGCGTGCCGTCCGGGGACCACGTCGGGTCCTCGCCGAGCAGGGTGCGCTGGTTCGTGCCGTCGGCGTTGGCGACCTTGACCACCGCCAGGTCGGCGTTGACGTACTCGGTCCACGCCAGGCGCGTGCCGTCCGGCGAGTACGCGGGGTCGGTGTCGTGCGGCCTGCCGTTGGTCGTGATCGACTGCGGGCCGCCGCCGCGCGAGTCGGTGCTCCACAGGTCGCCGGACCCGACGTCCGGCACGACCCGGCTGAAACCGATCCGGTAGGGCTTGAGCGGTTCGGGTTGGGCCAGGGCGGTCGGCCGGTTGCCGAGCAGCACGCCGCCCAGCAGCACGGCGGCCAGGGCCACCGCGGTCGTCCTGCTCGTCCGTCCGATCACCTTGTGCCTCATTCCACCGTGAAGAGCTCGATCTCGGAGATGGCGACCTCGTTGCCCTGCAACGACCGGTGCACCGTCTCGACGTGCACCTCGATCCACTCGACGCCCTGCGCGCCCTCGAGTTGCACGGCCTTGGGCTCGGGCAGGTCGACGAGGTTGAGGTCCTGGGTCTTGCCGTTCGAATAGACCAGGTGCACCTTGTCGGGTCGGTGCGCGGTCTGGAACGCGTTGGGGATGCCGACCAGGAACATCGCCTGCGCCAGGTCGACCTTCCGGTCGAACTTGAGCACCAGCGCGGGCGGCGCCGGTTCCAGGGGCGCGGACCAGTAGGTGGCCGTGTTGTTGTCGGCGGCCAGCTTCGGCTCGTGGCCGGGGCTGGCGACGTTGGCCGTGACGTCGTTGGGTCGGATCGGCTTGGCCTCGTTGCTGAACCAGTCCTTGACCGTGCCCACCGCGCCGAGGGCCTGGCTGTTGACGGCGCTGCGGAACTGGCCGTGCAGGCCGTAGAGGCCCAGGCCGCCGAGCAGGGCGACCACGAGCGACCAGCGCAGCACCCGACCGACCGTGCGGCCCACCGAGCCGCGGCGGCGGTGGCGGGTGCCCGCGGCGGCGGGTTCGCGGCGCGGGAACAGGCGCCGCCACCACTTCTGCGGCACCTCCCGGGCGTCGGCCAGCTTCTCGCCGCACCGGGAGCAGAACTTCCGGGTCGGCGGGTTGGCCTCGCCGCACTGGCCGCAGATCAGGTCACCGGGCTGGGGTTGGCGGCGCTCGGTGAGCTGCGGGCGCGGCGGTGGCGGGGTGCGGCGCTCGTCGGTGGGCTGCATCGCCCCCGGCTGCTGCGGCGCCGGCTGCTGCGGCGGCACCGGCTGACCGGATCCGCTCTGCCCCGGCCCGTTCCAGCCCGGCGGCGGCACCGGCTGACCCGAACCGCTCTGCCCCGGCCCGTTCCAGCCCGGCGGCGGCACCGGCTGACCCGAACCGCTCTGCCCCGGCCCGGTCCAACCCGGCGGCACCGGTCGGCCCGAGCCGCTCTGCCCCGGCGCGCCCCACCCCGGCGGGGGCGGAGGTTGTCCCGGACCCGGTCGCGGTGCGGCCTGGCCCGGCCCGGCCCAGTTCGGCGCGGGCGGCCCTTGACCGCTCTGGCCGGGTCCGCCCCAGCCCGGTCCCGGCGGCCCCTGCCTCGGCGGCGCGCCCTGCGGCGACTGGTCCGGCGGTGGGCCGGGCACCGGTTGGGCGGCCGGCGTGCGCTCCCACTCCAGGTAGGTGCCGCACGACCCGCAGAACTCCGCACCCCGGGCGTTGCGCTCCCCGCACTGCGCACAGACGATCACAGTCCCCCGACCTCCAATTCGACCACCACGTGAGCGGGCACCGCGGCGGCGATCGCGGCCGACAGCCGCACCCGGTCCACCGCCGCCGGGTCGGCCACCCGCACCCGCACGACCACCCGCGCCGGACCCGTGTCCGGCAGCGGCGCGCCCGGCCGGTCCGAGGACGTGCAGCCGCCGCTGTCCACGACCTCCACCTGTCCGCCGGTCAGCAGCCGCACGTGCGCGATCAGCCCGCGCCGCGTGCCGCGCCACCGGTGCAGCTGCACGGCGTTGGCCACCAGCGCCCGGCGCTGCAACACCGACCAGCCCTCGCCCACGTCCAAAGCCACCCAGTGCGCCAGCCAGTCCAGGAAGTCCTCCGGCGCCACCTTCGGGTCCAGGTAGCCCGCGAACCCGTCCAGCGCGGTGAACACCGGCGCCAGCACCTCGTCCAGCGCGGCCAGGAACCGCTGCGTGAAGTCGTCCTCCAGGTACACCGCGGGCAGCCGGTCGGCCAGCGGGTGCGGTGTGGGCAGGGTGGGTCCGCCGATCCTCATCGCGTCACCCGCACCTGGTGGCCGTAGGAGAACGCCAGGCCGTTGGGCGGCAGGTCCAGCCGGGGCACGGCGTTGCCGCGCTCGCCGGTCACCGGGTTCGCGCCGAACAGCTTCACGTCCTCGACCAGCTCGACGCCCGGGACCCGTTGCAGCACCGCGTACACCTCGCCGGACTGCACGGGCCGCCCGAACGGCCAGCCGTCGCCGTCCGGGCCGCCGCTGATCGGGTTGAAGTACTCGTACAGCGCCTGCACCGCGCGCGTCCGCAGGACGTCCTCGGGGGTGCCGGCGCGGGACCGGAGCTGGGCGACGATCGTGACGCCCTGGTAGTACGGGGGCTCCACGGACACCCGCGCGCCGATGCAGCGGCGTTCGTCCAGGAACCGCTCGATCCGCTGCCGCACCTCCGCGTTCGGTTGCAGCGCCCCGAAATCGGCTTCCTCGTCCACCCCGACCGCGGGCACCACGAGCACCCGCACGGCCGGTGACCCCTGCCCGGCCGGGACGCACCGCACGCGGGCGATCTCCGGCGCGGCCTCGCGGGTCAGCAGCTCGTAGTCCTCGGCGGTGACGGCCCGGTCCCGCGTGCGCAGCACCAGCGGACCGCGCAGGGAAGCGTCCTGCACCGACTCCCCCGCCACACCGCCGCTCGCGGGTTCGCGGTTGGTGACCGAGCTGACGAACGGCACCGGGTCGCGCTGCACCTGCAACAACCCGCGGGCCACGTTGCCGCGCAACCCGCCGCCGGTGCGGTACTCGGGCACGCGGATCGCGGCGGACTTCGCCGGCACCGCCCCGAACAACCGCACGCTGCCGTCGGGCTGCCGGATGGCCGGGCCGAAGATCACCTCGCCGCCCACGCGGTCCAGCACCACGTGCCGGTCGCGCGGGCCGGACTCGGCGAAGGACCGGACCTCGGTCCACCGCTCCCAGCCGTCGGCGGTGGCGACCTCGACCACCAGCGTGCCGTCGTCCACCACGACCGGCGTGCGGGTGAGCGCGAACCGTTGTCCCGGAACGCCTTCCGACACGCCGATGGTCTCGTTGCGCACGATGTCGGCGTGCGTGGCGTCGGTGCTGCCGCCGATCGTGGCGGCGGTGACGGCCAGCAGCTTCGGCGGCTTCTGGTAGAACGGCAGCTCCGGCGGCGGTTCCACGGCCCGGCACCGCAGCCAGCCCGCGCGTTGGCGGGCGATGACCGACGCGGTGTGCGTGCGCGGCACGTGCAGGACCACGTCACCGGGCTTGTTGAAACCGCCCGTGGAGTCGCGGTCGATCTCGCACGCGGTCCAGCCCGTGCCGTTCCACGCCTCCCACACCCACGGCGGGCGGCGGGGGTCGACGCCCCGGCCCTCGGCGTGCGCTTCGACTCGCAGCAGCACCGCGCACCCGGGCACGGCGTCCGACAGTCCGAACAGGACGCTGTCGCCGGGCGCGGGCGGGTCGCTGAAGCACTCCGGGGACTTGCCGTCGCGCAGCTCGTCGGTGCGGTCGGCGGGCGGCACGTTCGGGTCGGCCGTGGCCGTGACCAGGTGCTTCAGCTCGCACGGGACGATCGACAGCTCGCGGTCCACGGTGAAGACGACCGGGTCCTCGATCTCGCTGCGCTCGGTGGCGACCTGCGCGCCCAACGGCACCACCACCGGCACTTCGCGCGGCGCGGACAGCCAGAAGGTGACCTCGGCGCGGGCGGCCGTGGGCGGGAACAGCTTGACCCCGATGAGGTCCAGGAACCTCAGGTAGTGCAGGGCGGGCACGCGGTTGAGCCGGTAGAGCAGCTCGTCCACCATGTGCGCGAACGCCTCGATCAGCGTGACACCGGGGTCGGAAACGTTGTGGTCCGTCCACTCCGGACAGTGCTGCTGGACGCGGCGCTTGGCCTCGTCCACCAGGTCCTGGAAGCGGCGGTCGTCCAGGTTCGGGGCGGGGATCGACGTCATGCGCCCTCCTCGTCGGCCTCGTGCGGCGGGATGACGTAGAAGGGGAACACCAGGTTGCGCGGGTCGTTGGTGCCGCGCAGCGCGTAACGGATGTCGATGAGCAGCGTCCCCTGGTCGACCTCGTCGAAGCCGACCGACACGTCCGCGAGCGTGATGCGCGGTTCCCAGCGTTCCAGGGAGACCCGGACCTCGTAGGCGATCCGGCCCGCCGTGGCGGCGTCGGCCGGCGCGAACACCAGGTCGTGGATCGCGCAGCCGAACTCCGGGCGCATCGGCCGCTCCCCCGGCGCGGTGGCCAGGATCAGCCGGATGCTCTCCACGACCTCGCGGTCGCCGCCCACCAGCGCCACCGAGCCGGTGGCGTCGGTGTGCACCGGGAAGGCCAGGCCCCGTCCGACGAAGTCCACGTCACCCTCCGATCATGACGGTCGGGAAGCCCATGACGACCGGCGCGCCGCACGCGGACATGTCGCCCATGCGCGCCGCGGGCCGGCCGCCGATGAGCACGGTCGGGCAGCCGGGCGGGATCAGCACGCTCGGCGGGTGCGGTGGCAGGCCGGGGAACGAGCAGATGTGCGGGTTGCCGACGACCGCCGCCGGCATCCCGCCGATCAGCACGGTCGGCACGCCCGGCGGCCCGACGACCCCGGGGTGCCCCGTGGGGTCGCCCACCCTCGCCGCTGGTGGCATGTCCGCCTCCCCTAGTTGATCTTCACGAGACTGCCGCGCACGGTGAGCACGCCGCTGGCCGTGACCTCGGTCTGCCCCTGTCCGGCAATGGAGACCGTCGCGCCTTCGACCTTCGCGCCGGTCGTGCCGTTGAGCTTGAGCTGCGCGCCGGCCTTGACCTCGACGTCGGTCTGGGCCTGCGCGGTGATCTTCTGGCCCTTGAGCTCCAGCGGCCCGGTGCCGGCGTCGATGGTGACCCCGTTCTGCGCCTTGATGGTCACGGCCTTGCCGCTGGTCACCTCGACCACCTGGTTCTTCTGGTCGAGCTTGACGACGAACTTGCCGTCGCCGCTGGAGACGACGATCCCCTCGTCCTCCACGAACTCGACCTTGTGGCCCTTGCGGGACACGAAACCGCGGGTGGTGACCTCGCCGTTGCCGCCGTCCACCGGGTCCTTGGTGAGCTTGGGCGCGGTGTCCTTGCTGTTGTAGAGGCCGCCCAGGACGTAAGGCGCGTCGAAGTCGCCGTGCTCGAAGCCCACCAGGACCTCGTCGCCGACCTCGGGCAGCACCAGGGAACCCCGGTTCGCGCCCGCGCCCATGTGCACGGTCCGCGCCCAGCCGCTGGCGAAGTCCTCGGAGAGCCACGGGAACTTGACCTTGACCCGGCCCAGTTTCGCCGGGTCCTTGATGTCGGTGACCACGGCGGGCACCAGGCCGCCGCCCTTGGCTTGGGAGGGTCCGCTGTTGGCCAGCCCGTAGAGGGAGCGTTCCTGGCGACCGGAGACGGTGAACTCCGTGGTGTAGCCGACCTGCTCGGCGAACAGGTGCCGGGTGCTGGTCAGCGTGTACTTGCCCGCGAACGGGTCGCCGATGTTGGTCAGCGCCACCGCCGTGCCCGCCTTGAGCTTGGGGTTGCCGCGCGCCACGCCGGCCAGTTCCGCGCACGCGCTGCCGAGCTGGGTGCTCAGCGCGGCGGCGACCGCGTTCACCTCGCCCTGCCCCCGGTACGGTCCGGTGGCCAGGAACGGCGGCGCGCCGAACTTCCCGGCCAGGGCCTTGGGGTCGACGCCGGTGATCTCCGTGCCCAGCATCTCCGGCGCCTTGGTGGCGGTGACGGCCTTCTTGTTCTCGAAGTCCCAGCCGCGCACCTGCACCTCGGGCACCTGCTCGGCGGCGGTGACCGCGGCCCGCAGCGACAGCAGGTTGCGGTGCATCTCCAGCACCAGCGGGTTGGACTTGGCCTTGGCGTTGCGCTCCGGCGCGCCGGAGGGCTTGTCCGGCAGCTGGAAGGTCAGCTTGCCCTCCACCACGGCGATCTGCGCGCCGACCGCGCCCGCCAGGCGGGACAGGAACTCCCAGTCGCTGAGGTTGTCCTGGCTGACCTGGGTGTTCGGCTTGCCGCTGAAGCCCTTCACGTCGTCGACGTCACCGAGCGGGATGTTGGCCCGCTGCGCCACTTTCCGCACGATGTCGGAGACGGTCATGTTCGGGTAGGCGGCCGTGCGGCGGCCCCGGAACAGCCGGTGCGCCAGGTCGTAGCCGCGGACCTCGGTGAACGTGCCGCCGCTGTCCAGCTCGACGCCCACGGCCGTGATCTCGCCGCTCATCAGCAGCTGCGGGCCGCCCGGGTCGGACGTCTGGACCTTGAGCGCGATCTTGGCGCCGACCTTGAACTTCCCCTTCTCCAGCACCACGTGGCCGGGGTCGCGGAAGCGCAGCACGAACACGTCCGGCAGGTTGCGGCTGTCGTCCACGAAGGCGTGCGTCAGCAGCGGTTTGACGTCCTCGGGCAGCGGCGCGGACTCGACCTCCACGACGAGGGTGTTGGCGAAGCTCTCATTGGCCATCGCGGATCTCCTCCAACGCGGGCACCAGCAGGCGCGTGCCGGGGCGCAGGCGCATCGGGTCGTCGATGTCGTTGGCCTCCGCGATCTCCCGCCACAGCTCGGCGTTGCCGTAGGCCTTGTAGGCCAGGGACTGGAGGGTGTCGCCCGCCACCAGGACGTGCGAGTCGCGGGCGGCCAGCGCGCCCGAGGTCGGGTTCTGGCCGCCGGGCTCGCCGGAGATCTCTTCGAGGTTGACCGTGCACACCGCGCGGACCGGCGTGCCGGCGGGGGTGAACAAGGTGTACTTGGCGGTGACGCTGGAGACGTAGGCCGGGAACCCGGTCATGCCGCCCCACTTGAAGATCACCCACGGCGGGGAGCCCTTGCCGTGCTGGCGGCTGTCCTGGGTCGGGACGCAGCAGGAGAAGAGCTGCTCGACCTTGCGCACCACGCTGTCGTCCATGCGTTCGGTGGCGTCGAGGAACAGTTCGAGGGCGAGCTTGGACGGGTCCGGCCCCTTGAACTCCGGCGGGCCGGCCTTGGCGTTGTTGGGCTGGCGGCTGCGCTCCCACTTGGCGTTCTTGGTGAGCGTGAGTTCCTTGGGGTTGAACTGGAAGGTGATGTCGAAGAGGAACCCGCCGGGCTTGGCCGCGCCGCCGGCCTTGGGTGGTTCGTGGACGGCCAGGGTGGCTTTCTGGAGGTTCGAGGGGGCGGCGTAGGAGGTGGCGCCGTTGGTCCCGGCGGAGGTGAAGGTGATCGGGGAGGCCATCGGTCGTCACCTCGCCGAGCTCAGGAAGCCGTGGTGGGCCAGTTCGAGCGTCTCGGTGGCCACTTTGGGCGAGTCGGCGGAGAGCTGTGGTCCACTCCACCGCACCGGAACCACGCCACTCAGCGCCCAGCTCGCGATCACCGTGCCTTCCAGCGTCCGGGCCTCGATGACGGCGGTCTTGCGCGCGATACCCGCCGCCATGCCCGCGATCCACTTCATGATCTTGGCGCTGTCCTTGGTGACGGGGCGGGAGAGCTTGACGTTGGAGTACTTGATCCGGGTGGGGAGCTGCCACACCATCCCGTTGTTGCCGCCTTCTTCGCGCTGCTCGATGGTGAACTCCACCCCGAGCCCGTCACAGGAGTTGAACGACCCGAGGCTCTCGTCGTCGATGCGCACGACGAAGCACACGGCAACCGCCTCTTCCACGTCAGCCATCGCGCCGTTCCTCTCAGTGCCACCGGTCGGTCAACAGGCCTCGGCGCTCGCGGTCCAGCCAGAGTTCGGCTTTGAGGCGGCGGAGGAGCGGGTCGTAGAGCTTCTTGAGCAACTCCTCCGGCTCCACGCCTTGCTGTTGTTGCGGAGCTTGCTGCTGCTGAACTTGCTGTTGCTGAACTTGCTGTTGCTGCTCGACTTGCGGCGCCGGCAGCTCCTGCTGCGTCGCCTGGCCCGCCCCCGACTCCTCGGCCGTCACCACTTCCGTCCGCTGCACCACCGCATGCCCCATGAGCAACCCAGGCACCCCCAGCCCGACGGGCGTCGAGCCCACACCCCGCTCAACCGGCACGCGAGGGGCCGATGCCATCCCCAGCACCGGCCCACCCGCACCACCGCCCACTTCATCCCTCATGGACGACGCACGCTGCACCGCGACCGGCGGCCCAGTGGACACCCCCTCAACCCGAGGCACCCCCAACCCCACCCGCCGCACACTCCCAGGCACCGAGCCAGACCCGCCCAACGTGGGCACAGCCGCCCCAGCTTCCATCCGAGCAACAACTGGTGCACTCGCAGCCACGGCCGCCCTCGACACCACCGGCGCACTCGCAGCCACCGCAGCACTCGCAGCCACCGGCGCAGTGGCAGCCACCGACGCACCCGCAACCACCGGCGTACCCGCGGCCATTGGCGCACTCGCAGCCACCGGCGCAGTGGCAGCCACCGGCGCACTTGCAGCGACCGGCGCACCCGCAGCGACCGGCGCACTCACAGCGATCGGAGCACTCGCAGCGACCGGTGCCCTGGTAGCGACCGGTGCCCTGGTAGCGACCGGCGCGCTGGCAGCCACGGTCGTCCTCGACACCACCGGCGCACTCGCAGCCACGGGCGCGCTGGGCACCACCGGTGCGCTGGCAGCCATCGGTGGGCTGGACGCAATGGATGCGGGCACCTCAAGCGCAGGCACCTCGGGCGCAGTGGGCGCACCGAGCGAGGGGCGAACTTCGGGCGCGGCAAACACTTCGGGCGCGGCAAACACCTCAGGCGCGGTGGGAAGCTCGGGCGCGGCAAGCAATCCGGCCGAGGTGGGTGTATCGGGCGCGGCAGGTGCTTCGGGCGCGGTTGCCGGGGTCAGCGAGGCGGGTGCGGTCGGTGCGAGTGGCTCGGCGGAGGTGATGGGAGCGGTCGAGGGAGTCCTGGTCGCGGGCAGAGCCTGTGAGGTCGGTGTGGTTTGCACGGTCGGCAAGATCGGCGAGGCCCGGAAGGTCTGCACAGTCGGCGCGGTCTGCACGGTTGGCAAACTTGGGGCGGTCTGGACAGCTGGCAAGGTTGGGGCGGCTGGCGGGATTTCGGCGGCCGGCACGTCCTCCACAGGCGGCGGCAGCTGAGCAACCAGCGGTGCCTGCACGGGCGGTGAGGACTGGGCGGCCGGCACGACCCGCGCAGGCGGCATCATCGGCGCGACTGGTGGTGTCTCAGCGGCCGGCGTGGTCGGGGTAACCGGCGGAGTGTGGGCAGACGGCAAGGTCTGGACGGCCAGCGGAGGTTGGGCAGTCGGCGGAGTCTGAACACCCGGCGATCGCTGAACACTCGGCGACGACTGGACACTCGGCGACGACTGGACACTCGGCGAGGCCTGGACACTCGGCGAGGCCTGTGCGGGTGCCGAGGGCGGGGCGGGGGGCGGGGTTGGCGCGCCCGTCGGAGTGGGTGTTGCCGGCGAGATGGGGTCGGCGGGGATGGTCAGCGGCGCGTTGTGGAGACCAGCGGTCGGGGCGGTGTCGGCGAAGGTCTGGACCGTCGGTGTGGCGACCACCGGTACGTCCCTTGCCGCTTCGACACTCCCAGCATCGGCCACTGGAGAGGAGTCGAACATCGGAGGGAAGTCGGCTTGCGGAGAAGGGGTGGCGGGCGGCGAGGGGGTCAACGCAGGCGTGATCAAGGTTTGCACGCTGACCGGGGTTCTCGGGGTCGAGGGTGCGGTGGGTGTGGGCTTGGTCCCGGCTGGTGGAGGGCCTTCCAAGGTCCGGGCTGGGGCAGGGGTCGGTGCGAGAGGAGCCTCGGTGGCCGGAGCGAGAGGTGTCTCAGTCGCGATCGGAGCGGAGGGTGTCTCCGCCTCGACCAGGGCCGCGGGTGGGTCGGGTGGCTCCGAGCTCGTGGGGAAGAGGTTCAGCAGGCGTTGGACCACCGGGCCCCGCGGCTTGCGGGGTGGGGTGGCCAGCGGCAGGTCCGGGTGGACGACCGGCGTGAGCAAGCCGTCCACCACGCCGGACGGCTCGGTCGGCGCCACGTCGTGCACCAGTGGCGCCAGGTAAGCCGGCGACTGCCACGACGTCAACCCCGCCGAAAACCGCTGCACCGGGTTCACCAACGGGTGCGCGGGAACGACCGTCCGGATGGGCGGCACCGATCGCCACTCGCCCCGCACCACCGGCCCGGGGCGCGGCGGTTCGGGCGCCTCTTGTTTGCGCCACGGCCACTTCACGTCCTCACCGCCCCTGGCTGATCCTCGTGTTGATGCGCGCGATCTCGGCCACGTACCGCAACCGGTCCGCGTGTTCCATGTCCAAAATGGACTCCCACGACCAGTGGAAGTGGTACGCCACGTACGCGACCTCCTCGTGGAGGCGGTCGGCCGCGTACGTCGCTATTCCCCCAGGCGCCCGCCCGCGACGTCCACGCTGAACCCGTGCCCGCACTCGGGACAGGCCACCGCCGCCCGCGTGTGCCCCTCGCTGTTGATCCGCCGGTACATGTCCTGGAGGAACGCCAGGTCCGACGCGAACAGGTTCTCCACGACACCCGCGTGCACGTCGGTCACCGTGCCGATCCGCACGATCACCCTGGCCAGCAGCACCACCGTGAGGTAGGCCGCGTTCTCCCGCACCCGGTCGTCCCGCAGCGGCACCAGCTCGTCGCGTGCGGTCGCCAGGCGCATCACGCCCGTGCGGTGCACGACGCCGGCGTCGTCGACGTACCCGCGGGGCAGTTCGAAGTTGAACTCCGTCCGCATCGGCGCCACGTCCACCACGGGGTCCGAAGCGACCGGGGGAACAGCGGCCATCACCCTGCGCATGGCGTCACTCGATTTCCATCATCTCGTACGTGATCACGAGCTTCTCGGTCAGGACGCTGGTGTCGCCGGCCTTCAACGTGCCGATCTCCAACGACTTCGGCCACGCGTTGGTCAGCTTGTACCGCTTGATCGGCTGGCCCTCGTAGTCGTAGACGATGATCGCGCCGCCCTTGCGGGCGTTGGACATCTTGCCGAAGTGCGCGTCCTTGACCCACTTCTCGAAGCTGTTGTCGCCGGTGAGCCCACGGGTCAGGGTGACCTCGCCCGCCTTCGGCCGGCCGGGCAGCTTCTTGATCATGTACTTGCCGTCGTTGGTGTTCTGCTTGAGCTCGATGACGTCCTGCTCCATCTTCAAGCCGGACACCTCCGAGATCTGCTTGATCGCGACGCCGTCGACTTCGAGCCCGAACGAGTGGCCGACGGACGTGTCGAGGTCGGGAAGGGCCATGACTGGTTACCGCCTTTACTCGTTGACCAGGCTGGTGCCGCCGGAGACCTGCGCCAGGCGGAAGATCACGAACTCGGCCGGCTTGACCGGCGCGATGCCCACCTCGCACACGACCTGCCCGAGGTCGATGCTCTCGGCCGGGTTGGTCTCCCGGTCGCACTTGACGTAGAACGCCTCGTCCGGGGTGAGCCCGAACAGCGCGCCCTTGCGCCACTCCGTGACCAGGAAGGCGCTGATGGTGCGCCGGATGCGGGCCCACAGGGCATCGTCGTTCGGCTCGAACACGACCCACTGCGTGCCCAGGAGGATCGAGTCCTCCAGGTAGTTGAACAGCCGCCGCACGTTCAGGTACCGCCACGCCGGGTCCGAGGACAGCGTCCGCGCGCCCCACACCCGGATGCCGCGCCCGGGGAACGCCCGGATGCAGTTGACGCCGATCGGGTTGAGCAGTTCCTGCTCGGCCTTGGTCAGCTGGGTCTCCAGCGCCACCGCGCCGCGCACGACCTCGTTCGCCGGCGCCTTGTGCACGCCGCGCGTGCCGTCGGTGCGCGCCCACACGCCCGCCATGTGCCCGCTCGGCGGCACGAACACGTGCTCATCGCTGGCCGGGTCGAAGATCTTGACCCACGGGTAGTACAGGGCGGCGTGCTTGGAGTCGTAGCCGGCGACGTTCTGCCGCCAGTCGCGGACCTGCTGCGGGTTCAGGCCGGGCGGCGGGTCGAGGATCGCGATGCGGTTGCCCATCAGCTCGCAGTGGGCGATCATCGCCAGCTGCACGGCCTTGACCGACTCCAGCGTGATCAGCCCGCGCTGGTAGGAGCTCATCAGGTCGGGCACCGAGACCATCGTGACCTCTTCGAGGGCCTCCAGACCCCCGAACCCGGTGCGGTCGGCGACGTCGCCCACGTAGTCGTCGGCGGCGATCTTGCGCGGCACGGGGGGCGCGGCGGGCGCGTCCTGCAACGTGACGCTGCCCTTGTCCGGCTTGGCCAGCGCGGTCGAGGCGGTCTCCTCGATCGTGATGAGGTTGGACTTCTCCTTCACGACCGTGACGACGTTGTCCTTGGTGCGCTTGGTGGACACGTTGTGCGTCTCGACGACCTTGCCGTTCTGCTTGACCAGCAACGTGAACCGGTCGTCGGGCGGGTTCTCGCCGGACGCGTCGGCCACCTCGACGGTGATGTCCGCCGCGCCCAGTTCCTTCGCGGCCACGCGGTAGTTGCCCAGGACGGCCTGCGGGCCGGACGGCGAGGAACCGTTGCTGTTGCCGCGTTCGCCGCCGATGCGCACGACGTAGCAGTTGGTGCCGCCGTTGAGGAAGAAGCCGTAGACCGACTGCCCGAGGTAGCTGTCCTCCAGGAAGTCGCCGAAGGTCTGCGTGTACTGGGCCCAGTTGGACACCAGCGTCGGCGTGTTGAACGGGCCGCGCGCGGCGAAACCCACGAAGGCGGCGACGGCGGTGCCAACGCCCTCGATGGGCCGCGCACCCGCCTCCACCTCCTCGACGTACACCCCCGGAGAGAGATAGGTGGGCATTGCGTTGCCTCCCAAGTCGCGTGTGGAACCGGCTGTGTCGTTGATGTTGCTGGTCGTGACCCCGCCGGCGAAACGCCCTGCGGACGGTGTCGGGGGGAGCGGAAAGCTGCCCCAACGGGCAACTCACTCCTCTTCGACGGCCTCGTCGTCCTGGCGCTGCACGAACATGCCCTGCACCGGCGCGGCTTCCTCCTCGGGAGCCTCCTCCTCGACCGGTGCTTCCTCGCGCTGCACGTGCTCGTGCCCGCCCTCGTGCCGCTGGGCGGCGGGCGCGGACATGAGCCGGTCGGCGTTGGCGCTGGCCTCCCGCTCGAACCGGTCCGACGGGTCGCTGACCTTCACGCCTCCGCCGGCGTCCGTCCCGTCGACCGGGCCGCTGCGCTGCTGCACGACGTGGGTCAGCTCGTGCGCGAGCATGTGCTTGCCCGAGTCAGTCGACGGGTCGTACTTGCCGTTCTGGAAGACGATGTTGTCCCCGACCGTGTAAGCCTGGGCGTTGACCGATTTGGCGGACTCGCTGGCCGCGCCGTCGGTGTGCACGCGGACGCCGGAGAAGTCGGTGCCGAACCGCGTTTCCATGTCCTCGCGCACGCCCGCGTCCAGGGGCGCGCCGCCGGAGCGGATGACGCCGTGCACCGGCGACTCCTCGTCCACCACCGCGCTCGCGCCCGCGTTGCCCACGGCCCGCTGGAGGCCGAGCATGCCGGTCGGGCCGAGCACGTCGGCACGTCCGGCCGCCGCGGCCTTGCCCATCAGGTCGTGCTCCTCGCGCTCGGGCCGGTCGCCCCGCGGGCGGAACGCGGCCTCGCCCTCGTGTTCGTGTCCGCGCATGACCTTCGCCCCTCACACCCCGGAAGTGGGTTCGAGCATCCACCCGGCGAGCAGGCCGGTGGAAGACGCGCAGGGGCCGACTCGGCTGCCCGAAGGGGCAGTCACGACACAGCGGTCACGCCGCACCCCGACTACGACGCGCCTCCGCCACGACAGGCCGGTCACGACACCACCAGGTCCAGGTACGGGCCGAACTCGCGCGCGCCGACAAGCCGGCCGAGCTTGCGGTACTCGCGGGCCACCGCGCCCACCACCTCGGCCATGCCCATCGCGCGCCCGGCCTCGGCTGCCAGGTAGGCGGCGGTCACCGCGGCCGACCGGATGTGCCCGCCCGCCAGGTCGAACGCGCCCGCCAGGAAGTCCAGGTCGACCCGCGTCCGCGGCACGGTCGTGCCCAGGCACTTGTCCCACAGCGCGCGCCGCAGGTCCTCGTCGGGCACGGGGAAGTCGACCACGACGTCCAGCCGGCGGGTGAACGCCTCGTCCAGGTTGGCCCGCAGGTTCGTGGCCAGCACGGCGATCCCGTCGAAGGTCTCCATGCGCTGCAACAGGTACGCGGACTCGATGTTGGCGTACCGGTCGTGCGCGTCGCGCACCTCCGACCGCTTGCCGAAGATCGCGTCGGCCTCGTCGAACAGCAGCACCCCGTTGACACCCGCCGCCTCGGTGAAGATCCGCTCCAGGTTCTTCTCCGTCTCGCCGACGTACTTGTCCACCACCGTCGCCAGGTTCACCGTGTACAGGTCCAGGCCCAGCGAGGCCGCGATCACCTCGGCGGACATCGTCTTGCCGGTGCCCGAATCCCCCGCGAACAACCCGGTCACGCCACGACCGCGCCCACCGCCGGGTCTCATCCGCCACTCGTCGATCACCCGTCCCCGGTGCTTGGCGCGCGCCGCGAGCTCCCGCAACAGCCCCACGACCGTGCCCGGCAGCACCAGGTCGTCCCACGACACCGCGGGTTCGATGCGCCGCGCCAGCCGCTGCAACCCGGCCGCGTTCTGCCCGCGCGCGCCCGCCCTCAGGTGCTCGACGGTGACCACACCGCCGTCCACCAACGCCGACACCGACGCGGCCTGCGCCGCCCGCGCGATCTGCTGCGGTCCCAACACGAAGTGCGCCGTGGCGGACGCCGGATCAACCCCGGCGGCGAGCCGGCCACCCAGCCGGTCCCGCCACAGCTGGGCGCGGGACGCCACCGGCAACGGCACCGCGTCCTGCACCAACGGCGGGTCAACGCTCCACTGTGGATTCCACAACTCGGACCCGAACACCACCAACGGCACGGAGGGGTGGCTCAACGCCCGCAATGGCGGATCCTCCTCGACCGCACCGAGCACCACCCCGGCCCCGCGCAACACCGCTTCCCGCAACACCGCCTTCACCAGCTCGGGGTGGTCGGGCTCCGCGCGCAACCGCGCCGCATCGACCTCCAGCACCCCGAACCCGGCCTGCCGCAACGCCGCCGCACCCAGCTCCGCGGCACCGCCACCGGGCCGTTCCCGCAGGTAAACCAGCCGAATCCCGGCCCGCAGCCCTTGCACCAGCCGCCCGACATCGGCGTTCACCGCGGGCTCCTCCACCACGCGCGCCACGCCGGTCAACGCCGCGTCCGGCCGGTCGTCGCCGAGCAGGTGGTTCACCACCCGGTCCGGCACCCGCAACGACCGCGACAGGAACGGCCGCTCGCGGTCCTCCACCACCAGCAGCCCGGCGGCGACCAACGGCGAGGCCGGGTCCAACCGCGACCTCCCCGCGGCGGCGGCCTCGGGCAACCCGCACAGCCGCAACGCGAGCCCGGCCGTGGCACGGCGGCGGGTCACGTCGTCGTTCAGGTACCCGTAGAACTGCTCGAACCGGCTGTCGACATCGGGTGCCAACGCCACCAACAACAACTCGACGTCCAAACTGGACAGAAGCGCGACCTCGGCCAACGCCCCGAGCCGACCGGCCGTCCCGGTGGCCTGGAACGGCACGAACGGCTCCCGCCGCGACGCCAACAACGCCTCGATGGCCTCGTCGGACAGGTACAGCCCGCGGAACGGGTCGTCCGGGTTGGGATCGGCCTGCCGCCGAGCCGCGACCGCGTCCCGGATGCGCCGCTCCAGCGCGGCCAGCCGGGCGAACAGGTGCGGCAGGCTGCCCGCGTTCACGAGTGCCTGCGGGTGATCGCGGGCCGGTGCCGAACCGAGTCGCCGCCCATGTCCAACCGAACCCCGTCCTCGACCGGCGGCCCGGCCGGGTACACCCGCCCGGAGTCGACCGGCGCCGACACGACGACGTCCAGCGAGGGCTTCAACTCCCCGCCCAGGGCCGTCCACACGTCGGCGAAGGCCCGGTCCTCCGGCGGCGGCAAGGCCACCGTCATCGGCACGGGGAGCTCGAGGGCGGCCAGGCTCCCGGTCAGCAGCTCGGGGGGCACGGCTTCATGCCGGATGAACCCGACCAGCAGCTCGGACAGCAGGCGGTGCTCGTCCTCGGACCGCTGCGTCCAGGCGGTGACGAGGTAGGAGAGCTTGATGTGCCGGGGCGGCAACCGCCGAGCGACGACCTGGCCGTTCTCGTAGTCGTTCAACAGCCCGCGCTGCCGCCGGCGCAGGTCCTCCCGGATGTCGTAGAGGTAGACGTTGACCGTGGGCGCGTTGCGCCGCGCCGCCCAGTCCTTGGTCGGCGCGTCGAACGCCACCTCGACATCCGTCCCGCGCAACGCGTCGTCCCGGACCAGCCGCCGAAGGGCCTCGTCTACCTCGTGGATCACGCCCTCACTGTGCGTGCGGAGCCCTCGACGAGACACCGACACCCGACCGGACCTCGGGGCAGACCTCCCTGCCCTCACGGGCACCCCCACCCGCTCGCTCGCTGTTGGCCGGCTGCGGGGAGGGAGGGACGGCTGGGGAAGGGCAGTGGGCGGCGGCAGGCGCGGCGGCGGCAGGCGCGGCGGCGGCAGGCGCGGCGGCGGCAGGCGCGGCGGCGGCAGGCGCGGCGGTGCGTTGGGCGTGAGGCGGCGTGGCCTCCGGCCCCCGGAACGATCATCCCACGGGCCACCGACAATCCGACGCACGTGGCCGGAGGAGGGGATCCGCCGGCGCGGGCAGCCGACGGGCACGGCGGGGCGAGGCCGGGCGGCGGGCAGCGGCAGCGGCGGGCGGCAGCAGCGGGGGGCAGCGGCGGGGGGCGGCGGCGGGGGGCGGCAGCGGGGGGGCGGCAGCGGGGAGCGGTGGTGGGGGGCGGCAGCGGGCAGCGGTGGTGGGGGGCGGCGGCGGGCAGCGGTGGTGGGGTGGAGGGTGGGAGTCGTGAGCGGGTGGGGGCGGGGTGGGTTTGTCACCCGCTTGGCGGATCCTTGATTGCGGGTGAAAGCACCGCAATTCGGCGGAGCTTCGGGGTCGTTGCGTTTTCCGCGATTGCTGCTAACCTTCCGCTCCAATTGAGATCCGTGGTGGGGGCACGGGTTGGTCGCGAGTTCGACTCACGTCTTGACCCGGAGGGCGCGTGCGCATGGCCGCAGGCCGATTAGTGGGATTGTCCGTCGCCGGAGTGGCCGTTCTGGCGGTCGGAATAGTGCTCGGGACGCAATTGGTGCCGGAACCGACGCCCGTGGCGTCCTCTGTGGAATCACTGTCCACTCCCCGCACCACCGCCACCACGACCACCACGTACGACCCGGAACCGGGCACGACCTGGCTCTCCGACCGCGAGCCCACCGCCGGCACCACGCCCGACACCGAGAACGACCGGGGTCCGTGGACTTCGGGTCGGGCCAACGTGCGCGGGAACATGCGGGAGAAAGCGTGGAGGGTCAGCGGGGCCTGGTGCGGAAAGGCGCAGTTGGCTTTCACACTTGACAGGCAATTCACCCGGCTCACCGCACAAGTCGCCATCGCCGGGGACTCGCCGGACACCAGGCCGCTCGATTTCTACGTGATGACGGATGGCACAAGATCCGTCGAATTCCAACACGTCGGGAAAGCTCCGCAACCGGTCGACATAGCGCTCACCGGCGTCCAGAGCCTGGCGATCGGCGTCGAACCGCCCGACGGCGACGCCACCCGCTGCCCCGGCCCCGAACGGGTCGCCGTGTGGGTCGAAGCACGCCTGATCCCACTGCGCTGAACGCACGACACACGCGAAACGCACGACACGCACGAACACGCGAAACGGCCGGCCTCGCCGAAGAGCGGGAGGCCGGCCGTTCAGCGGGCGATCACTGGTAGCAGGGCTTCTCGAACTTGTAGTCCTTCGCCGTCGACCCCACGAAGAAGTCCTCCACCAGCGTCACACCGGTGGGAGCGGCGTCGTCGGGCTTGTAGATCAGGCTCTCCCGCACCACGCCGTCGTTCGGGCTGCCGGAGAACTTGCCCGCGCCGGAGGGCAGCATCCCCTCGTAGTCGACCTGGTCCAGCTGCCGCACGGCGTTCAACAACCCCGCCCGGGTCAGGTCCTTGTTGGCGACCGCCTTCTCCAGCGCCGCCTTCAACGGGTACGACCAGACCCACCCGGCGGTGTAGCCGTCGTTGGGCGTCACGCTCGGCAGCGCGTCCCGCATGGCCTTGTGGCCCGGCGTGTCGGTCGCCCACGCCTTCCACGGCGCCGACTGGTAGTACAGGGCCTTGATCGCGGGCGCGGCCGGGGACTTCAGCAGGCCCGGGTTCCACGTCGGGGACGTGCCGATGAACTTGCCCTTGTACCCGCGTGCCGCCGTCTGGCCGATGATCACCGCCGCGTCGGTCGGACCCGTCGTGAGGATCACCAGGTCGGGCTTGCCGGACACGATCGCGTCGATCGCCCCGCCCTGGTTGTCCTGGCCGGTCTGGGTGACCACGGACGAGAACGTGGCGCCGCGCTTCTCCGCCGCGATCTTGGCGCCGGCCGCCGCGTCGTCGCCGTAGTCACCGGGCAGGTGCACGGCCATGACGCTCTTGGTGCCCAGCTTCTCCACCGCGTAGTCGACGGAGTTCATCGACTCCAGGCAGTAGTTCGTGCCGGACTCCAGCACGACCTCCTCGTGGCCCCACAACGACGTCCACGACGCGGGCACGCTGACCATCTGCGTGTTCTCCAGGTCGGGCAGGATCGCCGCGGTCGTGGGCGAGCCGAGGGTCTGCGCCAGCGCCAGGATCTTGCCCTTGATCTCCTGGTAGACCTGGTTGTGGATCTGCGGGTTGTACTTGTTGTCCTTGACGTGGGTCGTGACGTCGACGTCGTAGCCGCCGATGCCGCCCTGGTCGTTCACCCGCTTCCAGAACGCCTTCTGCGCGTCGGTGATCGGCACCGCCAGCGTCTTGAACGGCCCTTCGGTCAGGTCCGAGATCGAGCCGAGGTAGATGCAGCCCCGGTCGCTGTGGCCGGTCTGCGGGCAGGCCTCGCTGGTCACGCCGAAGTCGACCTTGACACCGCCCTTGCCCTCGGCCGGGGCCGCGCCGTCACCTCCCCGGCAGGCCACGGCGGTGAGCGCCAACGCCGAGAACAACACGAGCACCGCTCTGTGACTCCGTGCGGACATCCGTTTCACCCTTTCAGTACGAGAAAGGCCAGGTGCGCCAGTAGTTGCGGACGCGAACCCAAATCCCGAACAGGCCTCGTGGCTCGACGATGAGGAACACCACGATCAGCAGCCCGTACAGGACCGCCTCGACCTGGAACACCGTGATCACGCCCGTCGCATCGGTGCTGATGAACGGCAGCACCGTCGGGAGTTCCCGGGTGATGCGCGGCAGCAGCGTGATGAACAGGGCGCCCATGACCGCCCCCGAGATGGTGCCCGCACCGCCGATGAGCACCATCGCGATGTACTGCACCGACAGCAGCAGGTTGAACGACCCGGGGTCGAAGAACCCGTTGACCACGAACAACAGCGCACCCGCGACCCCGGCGTAGAACGACGAGATCGCGAACGCCAGCACCTTGTACCTGGTGAGGTCCACGCCGATGACCGCCGCCGCGAGGTCCCGGTCCCGCACCGCGGCGAACGCCCGCCCGATCCGCGATCGCACCAGGTTGCGCGCCAGCACGCCGAAGATCACCAGGAGCACGAACATCAGCAGGTACAGCTGCTGCGGACCGGTGAAGAACTCGCTGGGCCGGTCCAGCCGCACCCCGAACACCTCGGGCACCGCCGCCGGTCGACCGACGCCCGGCCCGCCGGTCAGGTCGTCCCACTCCCGGAAGATGTGCTCGCCCAGGAAGACCAGCCCGAGCGTCACGATCGCCAGGTACAGCCCGCGCAACCGCACCGCCAGCGGCGCCACGATCACGCCGAACAGCGCCGCCACCAGCCCCGAGGCCAGCAACCACACCGGCAGCGACGTGACGCCGAACCCCAGCACCCGCCCGTCCGGGTCGCCGGACAACGCCGCACCCGTGTAGGCGCCGATCGCCAGGAAGAACGCGTGCCCCAACGACACCTGACCCGCGTACCCGGTCACGATGTTGAGCCCGATGGCCCCGATCGCCGCCACGAACCCCGTGGCCAGCAACATCAACAAGTCGTCCGTCACGGCGAACGGCAACAGCAGCGCGAACACCACCAGCGCCCCGGTCCACGCCCGCTTCGGACGCGTGTTGAGGAACGCCATGTCCTGCCCATAAGAGGTGTACAGCTCGGGGCGACCCTTCAGACCCTTCACAGCCGCTCCACCTCCTTGCTGCCGAACAACCCGTAGGGCCGCACCAGCAGCACGACCAGCATCAGCGCGTACGGCGCCACGAGGGCGAAGTTGGGTCCGAGCCAGGGCGCCACATCTCCTTGGTAGGTACCGACCAGCGACTCCACGACCCCCACGGCCAACCCGCCCGCGACCGCGCCGCCCAGCGAGTCCAGGCCACCGAGGATGATGGCCGGCAGGGCTTTCAGCGCGATGATCCACAGCTGCTGGTCGACGCCGGCGCCGGTCGCGACGAACACGCCGGCCAGCGCCGCCAGCCCGCCCGCGATCGCCCACGACAGCGCGAACACCGACCCCACCGAGATCCCCTGGGCCATCGCCACCTCCTGGTCGTAGGCGACCGCGCGCATGGCCAACCCGACCCGGGAGAACCGGAAGAACGCGAACAGCACGGCCACCACGACCCCGGTGGTCCCGAACATCACCAGGTACCGCTCCTGCACCTCGACGCCCAGCAGGGAGACCGTCGACAGCCCCCACGGGTCGCCGACCTGCCGCACGTCCAGGCCGATGAACGCGTTGGTGACCACCCGCACCACGACGTCCACGCCGATGGTGATGATCGCGACCACGAACACCGGCTTGCCGATCATCGGCCGCAGCACGGTCCGCTCCACGCCCAGCGCCAGCACGGCGATCAGGACCGCCGCGACCGGCACCGCCACGAAGAACCCGACCTCGGCGGCCAGGTAGCTGACCAGCACCGCGCCCGCGAGCATGAACGCCGGCTGCGCGAAGCTGATCACCCGCGTGGACTTGTAGATGATCACGAAACCCAGGGCCAGCAAAGAGTAGATCGACCCGGTGCCCAGCCCTCGGATCAGGCTCTGGAGGAATTCACTCACCGGGTGCCTCCCGAGTACATGTCGTCCACGAGGTCCCCGAACACCTTGGCCAGCGCGGACCGCTTGACCTTCTGCGTCGCGGTCAGCTCGCCGTCCTCGTGGTCGAGCTCCTTGGGCAGCATCCGGAACTTCTTGACCTGCTCCACGGACGCGAACTTCTCGTTGACCTTGGTGACGATCCCCTGCACCAGCTCCTTCACCTCCGCCTTCTCCGACAGGTCCCGGTAGGTGGTGTAGGCGATCTTGCGGTCGCGCGCCCAGTGACCGACCGTGTCGTACTCGATGCCGATCAGCGCGACCAGGTACGCGCGCTGGTCGCCGACGACGACGGCTTCCTTGATGTAGGGCGAGGTCTTCAGGGCGTTCTCGATCTCCGACGGGGCCACGTTCTTGCCGCCGGCGGTGATGATGATGTCCTTCATCCGGTCGGTGATCCGGACGTGCGTGCCGTCCACCCACTCGCCGACGTCCCCGGTGTGCAGCCAGCCTTCCTCGGTGACCGCGCGCCGCGTGGCCTCCTCGTCGCGCCAGTAGCCCTTGAACACGCCCGCGTGCCGGGTCTGGATCTCGCCGTCCTCGGTGATCCGCAGCTCCACGGCGTCGTGCGGCTCGCCGACCGTACCGACCTTGACCCGGCCGGGCCGGTTCGCGGTGGCGATGGCGGAGTTCTCGGTCATGCCGTAGACCTCGTGCATGGGCACGCCGATCCCCATGAAGAACTTCAACACCTCGGGGGCGATCGGCGCCGCGCCGGAGGCGGCGTAGCGGACCCGGCGCATGCCAATCCGCGTGCGCAGCGCCCGGTAGCAGAACAGCCAGCCCACGGCGTACTTCAGCCGCGTGGACGCGGTGTGCCGCCCGCCGTTGCGGACCAGTTCCTCGCCGATCCGGTCGGCCACGCGCAACCAGAACTTCGTGGTCACGCGCTTGAGCCAGGTCGCCGAGGACGCGCCGATGGTCACCGCCGCCAGCACCTTCTCCCAGATGCGCGGCACGCCGAACAGGATCGTCGGCTGCACCTCGCGCAGGTTGGGCTGCACGGTCTCGATCGACTCGGCGAAGTGCACCTGGATGCCCGCCGACGCGCTGAACCACGTCGTGAAGATCCGCTCGGCCACGTGGCACAGCGGCAGGTAGGACAGGGTGACGTCCTTCGGCGACGGCGGTGGCGAGGTGAACCCGCCGCCCTCCACCAGCGTCTCGATGGCGAACTCGACGTTGGCCACGGTCAGCATCGCGCCCTTGGGCGGGCCGGTCGTGCCGGAGGTGTAGATCAGGGTCAGCACGTCCTCCGGCTCGACCTGGCGCATCCGGTGCTCGACGGCGTCGGGCTGGGCGTCGCGGTGCTCGGCGCCCAGAGCGAGGAACTCGTCCCACGCCATCAGCTTCGGGTGGTCGTAGCGGTGCCGGATGCCGCGCGGCTCCAGGTAGACGATCTTCTCCAGGTCCGGCAGGGCGTCCAGCACGGCCAGCGCCTTGTCCACCTGCTCCTGGTCCTCGGCCACCAGCACCCGCGCGCCCGAGTGGGACAGCAGGTAGGCGACCTCGCCCGCCGGGTTGGTCGGGTACAGGCCGACGGTGATCGCGCGGACGGCGGTGATCCCGATGTC
The DNA here is from genome assembly GCF_037401995.1 of Saccharothrix sp. CCNWYY140. NCBI lineage: Bacteria > Bacillati > Actinomycetota > Actinomycetes > Pseudonocardiales > Pseudonocardiaceae > Saccharothrix > Saccharothrix sp. CCNWYY140. Next base: position 36,099 of record NZ_JBBEGC010000028.1, on the reverse strand, counting down.
GGCGTAGAGCCACTCGCGCCGGTTCTCGGAGTGGATCGCGACCCGGTCGCCGGGGTCGACGCCCAACGCCAGCAGGGCGTGGCCGACCAGTTCGGCCGACGCCCAGTACTCGCGCCAGGTGACCTCCTGCCAGATGCCGAAGTCCTTGGCGCGCAACGCGACCGCGTCCGGGTTGGCGGCGGCGCGGTCCCGCACGCGGGAGGCGACGGTCTTCGCGGTGGTCGTCGTCGCGGTGGTCATGCCACACCTCCGACCGTCTTGTGCTGCTCACCCAGGTAGGCGCGCACGACGTCGGGGTCGCGCTGCACCTCGGCCGGCGTGCCGGTGCGGATGGGCTTGCCGAAGTCCAGCACCATGACCCGGTCGGCCAGCTCCATCACCAGGCCCATGTCGTGCTCCACCATGACCATCGCGATGCCCAGCTCGTCCCGGACGTCGAGCACGAACCGGGCCATGTCCTCGGTCTCCTCGACGTTCATGCCGGCGACCGGCTCGTCCAGCAGCAGCACCTCGGGCTCCATCGCGAGCGCCCGGCCCAGCTCGACGCGCTTCTGCACGCCGTAGGGCAGCAGGCCCACGGGCAGCCGCCGCCACTGCTCCAACTCCAGGAAGTCGATCACGTCCTCGACCGCCTGCCGGTTGGCCAGCTCCTCGCGCTTGGCCCGGCCCAGCCACGCGAACGCGGACAGCGCCCCGTAGCGCATGTGGTTGTGCCGGCCGAGCATGAGGTTGTCGACCACGGTGAGGTGGGCGAACAGCTCGATGTTCTGGAAGGTCCGGGCCACGCCCAGGGCGGCGATCCGGTGCGGGCGCATCCCGAGGACCTCCTGCCCCTTGAAGCGCACCGAGCCCTGCTGCGGCCGGTACACCCCGGACAGGACGTTGAAGATCGACGTCTTGCCCGCGCCGTTGGGCCCGATGATCGCGAACAGCTCGCCCGCGGCGACGCTGAACGACACGCCGTCGACCGCCTTGACCCCGCTGAAGGAGAGGGCGATGTCCTGGACTTCCAGCACGTTGTCCCCGGTCACGACAGCCACCGCTTCCGCCGCTTGTAGTGCTTGACGTCGCGGAACGACGACGTCGTGCCCTCGGCGCGCAGGCCCAGGTAGAACTCGCGCACGTCCTCGTCGGCCAGCAGCGCGACCGCGGGCTTGTCCATGACGACCTTGCCGGTCTCCAGGACGTAGCCGTGGTCGGCGATGGACAGCGCCATCGTGGCGTTCTGCTCCACCAGCAGCACCGTGGTCCCCTGCTCGTTGATCTTGACGATGAGGTCCCGGATCTGCTGCACCATCAGCGGCGCCAGCCCCAGGCTCGGCTCGTCCAGCAGCAGGTAGCGCGGCTCGGACATCAGCGCCCGGCCGATGGACAGCATCTGCTGCTCGCCGCCGGACAGGTAGCCCGCGCTCTGCCTGCGCCGCTCCTTGAGCCGGGGGAACAGCTCGTACATCCGCTCCAGGTTCTGCTTGAGCGAGCGCGGTCGGGCGTGCCCGCCGATGCGCAGGTTCTCCTCCACGGTCAGTTCGGCCAGGATGCGGCGTCCCTCCAGCGCCTGCTTCACGCCCAGGCTCGCGATCCGGGCCGGTGAGGACCGGTGGATCGGCTTGCCGTCCAACGTGACGGAGCCTCGGGTCACCTTCCCGTCGTGCACGTCGAGCAGGCCAGAGAAGGCCCGCAGCAAGGTGGTCTTCCCGGCGCCGTTGGCGCCGAGCAACGCGACGATCCGCCCTTCGGGGATGCGCAGGCTCACGCCGCGCAACACGAGCATCACGTCGTCGTAGACCACCTCAAGGTTGTTCGCCTCCAGCACCGGCGCCTCCGGGTGGGTGTCGGGGAGGCGAACAGTATGACGCCGGTCACTTGTTTCCTACCACCGTTCGCAAACCGTGACATTCGGGGGGTTCGTCCCTGTTCGGCTTTCACGATTCTGTTGCGCAGTCCTGTGTGGACGGGGGTGTAGGCGGGTCACGGCCCGGGTATGCGGGAGCCATGAACAGGGCGGTCGAGCTTCGAATGGCGGCGCGACCGGCCAGTCTGTCCACCATCCGCGCCGTCGCGGGCGCGGTGGCCCGGTCCACGCCGTCGTTGGCGGTCGACCTCGTGATCGCGGTCGACGAGGCCTGTTCGACGCTGATCACCCGCGCGCACGACCACGCCGTCCTGGCCTGCCGGTTCGTCCGAGACGGTGATTGTGTCCGCTTCCGGGCACAGGTCCGCTCATCGGCCGTGACCGTGCCCGATCACCGGTCGTTGTACTGGCGGGTCGTCTCCGCTATGGCCGACACGGTGGCGACGTGGGTGGACGGTGACGGCCAGTTGCACGTCGAACTGAGGTGCCGGGCATGAACGCCGTCGACTACCAGCCGCTGTTCGCCGAACTGGCGGTCACGCAGCGTGACGCGTCGCGCTATGCCCAGCTGCGCGACCGGCTGGTGACCGAGCACCTGCCCCTGGCCCGGCACATCGCCGACCGGTTCGCCGAGCGCGGCGAGTCGGTGGAGGACCTGCGGCAGGTCGCGGCCCTGGGGTTGATCCACGCGGTGGACCGGTTCGACGTGGCGCGCGGGATCGACTTCCTGGCCTTCGCCGTGCCGACGATCACCGGCGAGGTCCGCCGGTACTTGCGTGATCAAGGATGGGCCGTGCGGGTGCCGAGGCGGCTCAAGGAGCTGTGCACCTCGATCGACACCGCCCGGGTGGAACTGGCCCGCCGCACCGGCCGCTCCCCCAAGCCCACGGAGGTCGCCCGGCACCTGGGCATCAGCGTGGACGAGGTCTACGAGGGCCTGCACGCCACCTCCGCCCACCACCTGCTGTCCCTGGACGCCCTGGACGACGAGGAACTCGACGCCGACCGGCTCAGCTCCGACGACCCCGCCCTGGAGGTCGTCGAGTTGCAGCACGCCCTGGACCCGATGCTGCGCGGCCTGCCCCGGCGCGAGCGGCGGATCGTGGTGCTGCGGTTCTTCCGGGGGATGACGCAGAGCCAGATCGCGGACTCGGTCGGGGTGTCCCAGATGCACGTGTCCAGGCTGTTGAGCCGTTCACTGGCCCGGTTGCGCTCTCTGCTCGATGATGTGTGACGAGCGAGAGGGGTGGTCGCCGTGGTCGCAGTCCGGAACCTGTCCTGGCCGCAACGCGCCGCGCTGGCAGTCGGCGTCGCCCTCCTCGTGTGGGGGGCGGTCGACCTCGTGGCCGGGCGGGCGGCCCTCGGTGTGCTGCACGTGGTGACGGGCGCGGTGATGTCCGTGGCGGCCTTCCGGGTCCGGGCGGAGCGGCTGGTCGGCACCCTCATGGGCGTGGTGTTCCTGGTCGTGTTCGTGTTCGGCGCGGGTCAACCGGGCGGGGCGTTGGACGCGGGCGTGGTGGGCAACGGCGTGCACCTGCTGCTCGGGTTTACCTCGGTGGCCATCGCGGAGAGCTGCGTGTGGTGCGAGCAGCGGGCGCGACGGCGGGCGGACGCCCGACAGGCCCGGCGGCGGCCGGCCTGAGTCGGTTGAGTCGAGTCGGGCTCGGCTGCGGTCGAGCTGAATCGGCGGGTTGCGGTCGGCTGGGCGGCGGTTGCGCTGAGTCGCCGGCGGGTACCTCATCGGGGTGAGCTGAACACGCCGGGAGGACCGCGATGCGCACGACGCATTTCCAGGACGTCGTCGGAGCCGAGGGCCCGTTCGTGTCCGTGTGCCTGGACGTGGGCGAGCACGTTGCGTTGCGATGGCGCGCCATGCGGGACCAGTTGGAGGCGGAGGGTGCGTTCGGCGACCTGCTGGACCTGGTCGACCAGGCCCTGAGCGAGCAGTTGGGTTCCGTGGGGCGGGGGTTGGTGGTCGGCGACGGGCGCGTGCTGGTGGACGAGCCGTTGCCGATGGCGCCTTCCGGTTTCGTGGCACGGTTCTCCTCGCTGCCTTATGTACTGCCGATGGTCGACCTGGCCGAGCCCTTGCTGCCGCACGTGGTCGTGCGGGTCGACGAGCACGGGGCCGAACTGCGCGGTGTCGACGCCGGTGGTCGACCGGTGGCGGTGGCGTCGGTCGGCGCCCGCGAACGCCGGTTGGACGCCTCCGAGTTGGCCGACGTGGCCCTGGAGGCGACCGCACTGGTCGACCGGCTGAGCGCGCCACTGCTGGTGCTGGCGGGACCGCTGTCCGCCCGCCGATCGGTGCGGGTGGCGCTGCCGGGCCGGTACCACCGCCTGGTCGTCGAGGTGGAGGGCGCCCCGGACCGCGCGGTGCTGCACTTGGCGGGCCGGGCCAACCAGGACGCGCGGCGTCTGGTGGTCCAGCGGTTCCGCGACGAGGTGACCGGGTTGACCGGTCGGGCCGTGCACGGGTTGGAGCCGGTGAGCGAGGCGTTGGCCGAGGGACGCGTCGAGACGTTGTTGTTGACCGACGCGGTGGTCGGGTCTCGAATGGCCGACGGCGGGCGGGCCGACGAGGTGCTGCCGCTGCTCGCGGTGGCGGGTGGCGCGGAGATCGTCCTGGTCGGTGGCGCGGTTCGACTGCACGAAGACGTGGGAGCGATCCTGCTGCCGGACTAGCGCTTCGAGCGGCGGGAGCGGGGGGTCAACAGGTCGATCACGGCCTTCTCGTTGACCTCCCGGTCGTCCGACACGGAGCCGAGGACCGTCCCCTTCTCGAACAGGTCCACGACCCTCGGGTCCACATAGGACTTCCGCGCGACCGCCGGCGTGTTGCCCAGGTGCTCCGACACCTCGCGCATCACGGCCGCCTCCACCCGCTTGCGCCCCCGCTTGGACTCCGGCCGCCCCTGCTCCGCGAACGCCACCGCCGCCAGGACGGTCGCGTGCCACGTGCGCAGGTCCTTCACCGAGTACTCCTCCCCCACCAGCTCCTTGAACCGCTCGTTCACGTCCTCCGCCGTCACCCCGCGCCCGCTCCGGTCGGTCAGCAGCCGCTCGTCCCCCGACCGGCCGCGCAGCAGGGACTTCACCGCTCGGGCCAGGTCCGCGTCCACGACCTGGGTGCCTAACTCGATGCCGCCCTTCGCCGGGTAGCAGAAGTCCACAGTGGACCCGCGCACCGTGACGTGCGAGCACAGCAGGGTCGCCACCCCGTACGTCCCGTTGTCCTCGGCGTAGGACTCGCCGCCCACCCGGAACACCCCCCGGTCCAGCATGGCCAGGGCCACCGCCACCACCCGGGAGAAGCCCCGGCCCCGGCCGCGCAGCTCGGTCAGCACCCGGGACCGGAAGCCGGGCAGGGACGGGGCCAGGTCCAGGACCCGGGAGTGCTTCTCCTCGTCGCGCGCCTGGCGCCAGCGCTCGTGGTAGAGGTACTGGCGGCGGCCCGCCGAGTCCGTGCCGACCGCCTGGAGGTGGCCGTTCTCGTGCGGGCACACCCACACGTCCTGCCACGCGGGCGGGATGACCAGGGATTTGATGCGGGCCAGCTCGTCGGGGGTCGGGGTCGCGCCGTCGGCGTCCACGTACCGGAAACCCCGGCCGTGGCGCACGCGGCGCCAGCCCGGGCCGTGGGGATCGCTTCGGCGCAGTCTCACCTCGTCGAGGTGCCCGCGCGACCGGGAAGTGAAACTAGGAGGGTTGAGGTGCCGCCGGAGTGGGTATGGGACGCCCATGACCCAGACCTGGACCGTGGGCGTCGAGCAGGAGTTCCTGCTGGTCGACCCCGAGTCGCGCCGGCCGGTGCCCGCGGCGGAGGCGGTCGCGTCGCACGCCGGTGCGCGCTTGGACGTGCAGCGGGAGTTGACGCCCTTCCAGATCGAGGTCGCCACGCCGGTCTGCCACACCGCCGAGGAGCTGGCCGACCAGGTCGTGCTCGGTCGCGCGCACCTGGCCAAGGCCGCGCACGCCGCCGGGTGCCGCCTGCTGGCCTCCGCCGTCCCGCCGGTCGGGACCGCCGGACCGCCGCCGGGCACCGACGACCCGCGCTACCGGCTGATGGAGGGCTCGCACCGCAAGCTGCTGGGCGGCCAGGGCGTGTGCGGGCTGCACGTCCACGTCGGCGTGCCCGACCGGGACACCGCCGTCCGCGTGTCCAACGCGCTCAGACCCTGGCTCCCGACACTGCTCGCGCTCAGCGCCAACTCGCCGATCGTCGCCGCCGAGGACAGCGGCTACGCGAGCTGGCGCTCGATCGTGTGGTCCCGCTGGCCGGTCGGCGGACCGCCACCGCACCTGCGCTCCGGCGAGCACTACGACCACCTCGTCCACACGCTGCTCCAGACCGAGGTGCTGCTGGACGTCAACATGGTCTACTGGGACGTCCGGCCCTCCTCCCACGTCCCGACGGTCGAGGTGCGGGTCGCGGACATCCCGCAGACCGCCCACGAGACCGTGGTCATCGCCGAACTCATCCGGGCCTTCGCCCGCACCGCCGCCGAGTCGCCCGACGCCGCGCACGTCGACGACGTGCTGCTGCGCGCCGCCTACTGGCGCGCCGCCCGCGACGGCTACGACGGGCTGGGCGTCGACCCGCGCACCGGCGCCTTGGTCCAGGCCCGGCGGCTGGCCGCCGAGATGGTGGAGTTCAGCGCCGACGCGCTGCGCGACGCGGACAGCCTGACCCTCGTGGAGGGCCACCTGGAGTGGCTGCGCACCAACGGCAGCGGCGCGGCCCGGCAGCGCAGGGCGTTCGGCGCCTCGCCCGACGGCCGTGAGCTGGTCGACCAGCTGCTGGCCGCGACGGTCGACGACATGCGTTCCGGACTACCGTGGAGCACGCACCGCACCGGCGGTGCGCGATGAGAGAGGAGACCGGGGTGCCAGAACCCGGGGCAACGCTGGCGTCCGTGCGGACCGACCGGCCGGCGGACGGGGTGGTGGTGCTGCGCGTGTCCGGCGAATTGGACACCAGCAGCGCGGACGAGCTGGCCAAGCCGCTGCGGGACACCCTCGTGACGGGGGTGCAGGCCGTGGTGGTGGACCTGTTGGAGGTGCGCTTCCTCGGGTCCGCGGGCCTGGAGGCGCTCGTCACCGGCAGCAAGCGGGCGACCGAGTTGGACGTCCCGCTGGTGCTGGTCGCGGCCGGCCGGGCCGTGCTGCGGCCCATCGAGGCAACCGGCCTGACCTCGGTGTTCACCATCGTGGACACGGTCGAGGACGCCCTGACGAAGGTCGGCAGCGCCTAGAACCGCCGGCGAACCACACGGATGGCACAGCGCACAGCCCCTTCCCGGGGCAGTGCGCTGGCCGGCTCGACAACCCACCGCGACCGCGCCGCGGGCACGGTCCGCGGCCCCAACCACACCCGGACCTGCGGCGGCGGCACCCGTTCACGTGGATCGGGTTCGGGCCGAGCCAGGAACAGCCAGCGCAGCCGGGGACCGGGAATCGCCAGGATCGGCCCCAACGCCCCAGCCGCGCGCAGCTCGTGGCTGACCTCCGCGCCCCAACTGGCGGGCACCTCCACAGCCACCGTGCGCTCATCCAGGACCAGGGTGTCGTCCACGTGCCACATGCCCGATGATCTTGGGCCGGACGCATGTCGGGAATGTGTCGGACCACAACGCCCCGCGTTAATCCTGCCCGATGTCCTCGAACCACAGTTCGGGCCGCTCAGCGATGAAGTCGGTCATCATCGCCACACACTCGGGGTCATCCACCAGCGTGATCTCCACCCCGTGCTCGGCAAGCCAGTCATGCCCACCGTGGAAGGTCCGGGCCTCCCCGATCACCACCCGCCCAATCCCGAACTGCCGAACCAGCCCACTGCAATACCAACAGGGCGACAGGGTGGTAACCATGATCGTGTCCCGGTAGCCACGCCGACGACCAGCAGCCCGAAAGGCAGCCGTCTCAGCGTGCGTAGACGCATCCCCATCCTGCACCCGCCGGTTGTGCCCACGCCCAAGCAGGTTGCCACCTCGATCGAACAGGGCAGCCCCAATAGGAATCCCACCCTCGGCCAACCCAGCCCGAGCCTCTTCCACCGCCACCGCAAGCATGTCCCGTACATCCACCCCGCCCACGCTACTTCGGCGGCAACCCCCCAACGAACTCCCGCGCCCGCCCAACCCAGTCCGACAACCCGGAGTCCTCGTCCAACACGGCCCCATCCACCAGCAACCACCCCCGCATCGGCTTGCCGGTGACGTCGAACGGCCGAACGCCAGGCAACGCCAGACAGTCGTCCTGAGCCTCGACCCCAACCCGGACGATCATGTCGTCACCATGCACACCGACCAGCATGTTCCCGTTGAGCAGGAACGCAATCCCACCAAACATCCGCTTGGCCGAAACACCGGGCAGCCCCTCAACTTCCTCCCGGATCCGCTCGGCAAGCGTCTCGTCATAAGCCATGCCAAAGAGCCTACCGAGCGGCAGTCCGCCGGGGATGACACAACTCAACTTGGGCTTCTTGCTTGTGTCATCCCCGTATGGCCCGCCCGAAGGGCTACCACATTTTCCGTGGGTTGCAGCCGAAAGTTTTTACGAGGAACGAGCAAAGTTTTACCGTACTAAGCCCGCAGCCCGTCGAGATAAAGGCACAAGAAGCGCCGCCAGTCCCCAGGAGCAGTGCGGATCACCTGCGACACCGCCGATGTGAGCACCGCCAGATCCGCCACGGTGAAGTCCTCCCGCAACTGCCCAGCGTCCCGCGCACGAGCGATGAGCGCCTCCGCGTGCCCAACACCCCGCGCGCACACCTCTTCCACCTGACCCGACAACGGAACCCGGCGAGACAGTGCGTCGTTCAACCCACGATCCTGCGCCTGCAACGCGAAGACACCCTCCAAGAACGTCACAAACCCCAGCCACGGGTCAGGGTCGGCCAGCGCCTCCGCAGCGACATGGTCAAGAGCGGCCAGACGCTCCGGAAAAATCGCGTCGACCAAATCATCACGCGTCGGGAAGTGCGCGTACAGCGTCCCGATGCTGACCCCCGCCTGCCGCGCGATGTGCTCCAGCGGCGCGTCCAGACCTCGACCAGCGAACACCTCCACCGCCGCAGCCAGCAGCTTCGCCCGGTTGCGGGCGGCGTCGGCGCGGAGCGGCTTGGAGGGGGCGGGCACGACCCCATCCTACAAAGTCGAGGGCACCCTCAGGTTTGTGCTAGCGTCGGAGACAAGTCGAGGGTGGCCTCGACTTTGACGCCATTGGGGGTAGCAATGTCCACAGTCGTCGTGCTCGGGGCCGGGCCAGGGCTCGGTATGTCGATCGCGCACCGTTTCGGCCAGGAGGGCCGCAAGGTCGCGTTGGTCTCACGCAGCGCCGAACGCCACCCCGGCTACGTCGCCGCATTGAAGGCCGCCGAAGTGGAGGCTGAGGCGTTCACGGCGGACGTACGCGACCGGGACCAACTCCTGTCCACAGTGGACACGATCGTCGACCGGCTAGGCCCGGTCGAGGTGGTCTATTACGGCCCGGCCGACCTGGGCACGCGACCCCAGCCGATCACCGAGACCACATCCGCCGACGTCACCGACGCGATGTCCTGGGTGCTCCCAGCAGTCGACGTCGTCGGTCACGTGCTGCCGGGGATGGTCGAACGGGGTACCGGCGGCCTGCTGTTCGCCGGCGGGTTGAGCGCGGTGGTGCCGATGCCACCGCTGGGTGCCCTCGCGCTGTCGTCAGCCGCCCTGCGCAACTACGCGCTCACCCTCAACGCCGCCCTCGCAACTCAAGGGATCTACGCCGGCAGCCTGACCATCGGCGGGCTGATCGAGCGCGGCGACATCCACCGAGCACTCAGCGGGCAAATCGACGGGGTCAGCACCCTGAACCCAGACGACCTCGCCGACGCCGCCTGGAACCTCTACTCCCAGCGCGACCGCGCCGAGGTCACTTTCTCCGCGCTGCCCGACCACGCCCCGCTGTCCTGATCACGCACCAAAACACAGGAACCCAACGCCGGCGGCGAACTCCGCGTCGCCGGCGTCCAGGTGCGCGGCCCGCGCCCCGGCCAAGGCCACCGCAGGCGCCTGCCCCTCACCCAACCGCCGATGCAGATCCACCATCAACGGCGTGGTCACCTCCGCCGGCACCGGCACCACAGGCGCGACCAACGTGCGCGTCCCCAACCCCAACAACGCCGCCGTGAACCCCATCAGCTCATCCCCAGGCCGCACCGCCGACAACCCCGAGTCGCACGCCGACAACACAACCCGCGCAGGCGGGGTGCGCAAGCGTTCCAGGTCATAAACGGTCAACGGCCCATCGGCCAACTCCAACGCCGAGAACAACGGGTTGTCCGCACGAAACGAGCCATGCGCGGCGACATGCGCCAGCGGCGCACCATCCATCGCCGAAGCCACCGCATCCACCGTCGCGTCCGCCCCGACCAGCACCGACGCCTTCCCAGCCAACCGGGAGACAGCAGCGATCTCGGTAGGCGCAGCGGGCAGCCGCGGCCCAGCCGCGAGCACAGCGCGGTCATGCGGCACCCGCGAAGACGACGCCGCCCGGAACCACACAGTCGCCGACGGCGCCACGGTCACCGACCGCTCCCGGCACCCCGGCAACGCCGACCACGGCAAACCACCCAACACCCCAGTCGGCGCAAGCACCAACGGACGCCCGTCCACCCGACGCACCAGCGGCGCCAACAGCCGACGCTCCAAAGACGACGCCGCGTGCTCCGCGCCCGCCCGCACGGCCACGCGGTCCATGTGCTCGGGCAGCGTGACCAGCCGGTGCAACGCGAAGCGCAGCAACCGGATCTCGCGCACCGCACCGTCCACCGGCCCCAGCCGGTGCAGGCTCGCCCGCCCACCCGCGACGACCACGGCGAGCAGCGTGCCCTCGAAGTCCACGTACTCCACCAGCGCCGCGTCGCCCAGCGCCCACGCCAGGTCCGGCACGGCGGGCGGCCGGTCCACCGCTCCCCCGCCGCTGGCCTGCCGGGTCAGCTCGCGCACCCGCTGCTCGCCGCGCAACTGCCGCTGCTTCAACGTCGCCGTGGGCTTGCCGTCCAGCAGCGCCAGCTCCAGGTCCGAGGTCACCGCGCGCAGCTCGGCCAGCGCGTCGGCCAGGCCCGAGTCCTCGGGCGGCCGGGCCCGGGTCATCCGCAGCGCGCCCGCCCGCCAGCTCTCCGCCCACGTCAGCACGCGCCCGGCGTGCCCGGACGCCACCGCCGACCGCAGCCCCTCCAGCGCCAGCGCCTTGCCCTGCGCGCCGCTCAACGCCCGCAGCTCCGCCGCGCCCAACGACACCCGGTACTCGTCCAGCAGCCGCAACCCGCGCCGCAACGCGCTCTGCGCGCCCCGCCGGTTGCCTTCCAGGTCGCGCCGCAACGCCTCGGCGTACCAGCCCTGCACGCGGTGCGCCGCCGGACCGCCCCGCCGCGCCGCGCCCGCCGTGGACAGCTCGGTCAACGCCCGTCGCCGGTCACCGAGGTCCCGGGCGATCAGGGCCGCGTCCACCCGGGCCTCCAGGGCGGCCATCCGCCAGCCCAGCGCGTCCAACCGGGACGCCACGCGCGCCATCGCCGTGCCCAGCTTCCGGGACCGCTCACCGCTGAGGTAGGCCGCGCGCAGCTCGACGTGTCGGGCGCTGACCTCCCACACCTCGCGCTTCTCCCGCCGGAACCCCTCCCGCGCGGAGGCCGCCATCCGCACGGCCGACTCCAGGTCGCCTTCCAACAACGCGATCCGCGCCCGGTAGAACATCGCCTCCGACCGGGCCAGCACCAAGCCCTTGCCCAGCTCGGCCAGCGCCCGGTCCGCCGCCGCCCGCGCCTCCTCCAGCAGCGGCACCGACACCAGCAGCTCCAGCCGGTTGATCAGCAGGTTGGGCCGCGGCACCTCCAGCCGCCGGTACTCCCGCTCGGCCTCGGCGAACATGGTCAGCGCGCGCGGGACGTCCCCGGCGCGGGACGCGGAGATGCCCGCGTTCCACCGCACGTCCGCCACCGCCAGCTCCTGGTCCAGCTCCCGGTACAGCTCGGCGGCGCGGTCGAAGTCCTCGTCGGCCGCCTTCAGGCCGCCGGTGTAGGCGCGCAGCAGGCCCCGGTTGTTCAGCGCCCGCGCCTCCACCAGCCGTTCGCCGAACCGCCGCACCACCTCGATGGCGCCGTTGTAGTCGCGCAGGGCTTCGTCGTAGCGGCACAGGAAGTGCAGCACCAGACCGCGTTGCATCCGGCCGCTGCCCGCGTCCACGCCGCGCAGGTCCGGCAGGGCCTGGTTGATCGTGCGCAGCGCCTGCGCGTGGCGGCCGAGGTTGGACAGCACGAACGCCAGGCTCATGCGGGCCAGCGCGGCCGACCGCGCCAACCCGGCGTCCTCGGCGATGCGCACCGACCGCCGCAGGTGCCGCAGTGCGGCATCGAAGTCGTGCAGCTCGCGCAGCGACAACCCGATCGCGCGTTCGGCCGTGGACGCCTCCTCGGCGTCGCCGACGGCACGCGCGGCGCGCAACGCCGAACGGCCCATCGCGAGTGCCGCGTGCGGGTCCCGTTGCCGGGCTTCCAGCGCAGCGGCGGCGGAAACCCCGGCCACGGAAGCCACCTTATTACCCGGAACGCTGTGGTAGCTTGATCAAGCCTTGATCAAGCCCGTCGCCGTGTTGTGAGGCCGCCGTGTCCGAGCCGTCGAACAGACCCGAGCTGTACCAACGGGCTTTCGCAGAATCGATCAGGCAGCACAAGGACTTCCGGGTGCACGCCGAGCGCGGGCGCGAGTTCGTCTTCGTCGCGCGGGAGCTGCTCACGATCCCCGAGGACGTCGTCCGGGTGATCGAGAAGCTCCAGCGCAACAACTTCGCCGTCGATCGCGGCAAGGACTTCGCCGGCATGTCGCGGCTCGTGCTGCCGCGCAACCCCGACGACATCCCCGACATCGTGCGCCTGCTGCGCGACCCGGCGCAGTGGCCCGGCGAGCGGGTGCCGTTCGTGCAGCCGCACCACGTGCTGGTGGGCCACGGCGGCAACATGCACGGCAACCCCGGCCAGCCCCCGAAGGTCGCGCCGCCGCTGGCCGACCCGCCGAAGGGCAGCGAGGGCCGCGGCAAGGGCGTCGTCGTCGGTGTCGTGGACACGGGCATCTCGGCCTCCGCCGCGACCGACCACCCGCTGTGGCTGGCCGACGCGTTCCTGCCCCGGGCCGACGAGGTAGACGCCGCTTACTCGCACGAGGACGTGTTCGCCCTGGAGGGTGGGCACGGGACGTTCGTGGCGGGCGTGCTGCGGCAGGCCGCACCCGGCGTGCGGTTCGACCCGGAGCGGGCGCTGGACCCGTCCGGCCTGGGCACCGAGGAGCAGTTCTTCGCGGCGCTGGGGTCGTTCGACGAGCGGGTGCACGTCGTGAACATCTCGATGGGGTGCTTCACGCAGGACGACGTGGCCTCCGAGCCGGTCCGCCGGGCGATCGCGAAGCTGCCGTCGTCGGTGGTCGTGGTCGCGTCGGCCGGGAACCAGGGCACGAACCGGCCGTCGTGGCCGGCGGCGCTGAGCCGGGTGACGGCGGTGGCGGCGGTGGCCCAGGAGCGGGACGGCACGCGCGCGCCGGCGTGCTACTCGAACTTCGGGCACTGGATCGACTGCTGCGCGGTGGGCAACCGGACCAGCACGTACCTCAAGGGCAGGTGGGCGCTGCCCGGCGACCCGGTCGTGGACGTCTACGACCGCTTCGCGTACTGGCTGGGCACGTCCTTCGCGGCTCCGCACGTGGCCGGCCGGATCGCCGAGACGATGACGGCCTCCGGTTTGTCGGCCGTGGCGGCCCGGGACAAGTTGCTCACAGGTGCCGAGTTCTTCCCCGGCTACGGCGTCCTGGTCGACTAGGGTGGCCTGTATGACCTGGTCAGAGCGGTTTCCCGGAATCACTCGACCAGGTGACATACAGGATCCGCGACCAATCGCCGACTCGCGCGTCCCGGAAGGATGAGGAGCGCGGGCGCCGGGAGGGGGCTGGGTTCGGACCCGACCGGGGTTCGGCGTATCTGCCGGGGGCTTGCGCACTCCGTAGTGTGTGGAAGCGACGAGGAGACCCGAGCCCGGGAGGGGACGTGACCCCTGCATCCCCGATCGCCGCGCTGGTGGACGCGGCGGCCGAGGGCGACCAGCGTGCCTGGAACGAGATCGTCGACCGGTACACGCCGCTGGTGCTGGCGGTGATCTACAAGCACCGGCTGCGCCCGGCGGATGCGGCGGACGTCAACCAGACCCTCTGGCTGCGCCTGGTGGAGCAGATCGGCAGGCTGCGGGACCCGGAAGCACTCCCCGGCTGGATTTCCACGACCACGCGCAACGAGTGCCTGCGGATGCTGCGCCTCCAGCAGCGCACCCAGCCCTTCGACCCCGTGGCCGACGAGGAGCAGGCGGGCTCGGTGGACGTCGTGGCGGACCTGGACGAGGAGATCGAGGCGGCCCAACGCCGCCAAGCCCTGCGCGACGGCTTCCGCCTGCTGTCCGAGCAGTGCCGCGAACTCCTGGCGAGGCTCATGACCGACCCACCCCCCAGCTACGCGAAGGTCAGCGAACAACTCGCGATGCCGGTCGGCAGCATCGGCCCCACCCGCATCCGCTGCCTCGACAAGCTCCGCAAGACCCCGGCGGTCGTCCGCTTCCTGGACCCCCGCCCGACCGGCTCGGACACCTCGGCGCGCTCCGGCAACCCGGCGAGATCGGGTGGTTCGGCAGGCTCCGGCAACCCGGCGCGATCGGGCACTTCGGCGGGTTCGGGCACTTCGGCGGGCTCGGCAAACCCGGCGCGATCGGGCAGCTCGGCGGGCTCGACGGGCCGAGGCGCGGGAGGCTCGGCGGGGTCGGGGTCGGGGTCGGGGTCGGGGACGGCGGGGATGCGGGCGGCCGACTCCGGAGTCGCCGGGGCGGCCCGGGGTCGCGGGATCGGCGGTGTTCGCGGGGGTGCCTGAGGCTTTCGGGCCGGCGGGCAGGAGTGGATCACCTGGCGCGGCTGGCGCGAGCGGATCGTGTGGGTCTGCGGGCGCGGGCGGGGTCGGGTGGGGGCAGGACTGAGTGGTGGCTGGTGAGTTGTCGGAGGAGGTGTGCGTGGTGACGGGTGGGGGTTTCGGGTGGGAGAGCGACGAGGTTCTGTTGGCGGAGCTCCGGGAGGCCCTCGCGGAGGCGCGGGACGTGCCGGACGGGTTCGCCGAGGCGGCGCGGGCGGCCTACACGTGGCGCACGGTCGACGCCGAGCTGATGCTGTTGACCAGCTACGACTCCATCCTCGACGGGCAGCTCGCGGAACGCGCACGGGCGGCGGTCACCGCTCGGCAGCTGGTGTTCGACGCCGAGGGGATCTCGGTGCAGGTGGAGGTCACCGAGGCCGGGGTGGCGGGGCAGGTCCTGCCGGCGCGGCCCGGTCGGGTCGAGCTGCTGACCGCCCGCGGGCCCGTGGAGGAGGCCGAGTTGGACGAGTTGGGGTTCTTCCTGCTCGGTCCGCCGCCGCCCGGCCCGGTGCGGTTGCGCATCGAGGCCGACGGCACGTCCGTGGTGACCGATTGGGTCTGCGTCTAGCCCCGCCGTGCGGCGTCCGATCGCGCGGCGGGGCAACCACGAGATCGTCACCGGACCACCACCCCAAGATCACCCGAACGGGCGCGGCGTGCCACGTCCGAGTGAATCCGGACTGGGGAACTGTTCGGTCCTGTGCGGCTCGTCGCTAAGCTCGTGCGGTCTTCGATCTCCTCACGGTGAAAGAGGTGCGCGGTGGTCGACCGGGTGAGCTGGACACCGGAAGGGATCGACGTCGAGCTCCCGAGCTCGGCTCGCATCTACGACTACCTGCTGGGTGGCGGCCACAACTTCGAGGCCGACCGGTACACCGCCGAGGCGCTCATCCGGGTGCTGCCGGTCCGGGACATGGCCCGGCTCAACCGCTCCTACCTGCGCCGCGCCGTCCTCGCCCTGGTCGACGCGGGCATCACGCAGTTCCTCGACCTCGGCTCGGGCATCCCGACCGTCGGCAACGTCCACGAGGTCGCGCAGCAAGCCGACCCGGACTGCCGGGTCGTCTACGTCGACATCGAACCCGTCGCCATCAAGCACTCCGAGCTGCTGCTGGCCGACAACCCGCGCGCCCTCGCCGTCCAGGCAGACCTGCGCGAGCCCGAAGCCGTGATCGACGCGGCCCGGGAACTGCTCGACTTCTCCGCCCCCGTCGGCCTGCTCGCCGTGGGCGTCATGCAGTTCATCCCCGACGAAGACGACCCGTGGGGCATCATCGCCCGCTACCGCGACGCCCTCGCGCCGGGCAGCTACCTCGCGCTCTCGCACTTCACGCCCGACCGGATGCCGCGGGAGATGGCGGCGGGCGCGGACATCTTCCAGCACACCGCCGAACCGATCACGCCGCGCACCCGCGAGCAGGTGCTGGCGATGGTGGACGGCTTCGACGTCGTCGAACCGGGCCTGGTCTTCACCCCGGAGTGGCGGCCGGAATCCCCCGAGGACGTGCCCGAGGACCCGGGTCGCGCCAACCTGTACGCGGTCGTCGGCCGCAAGCCTTGACGCGGCGCGGTCGCGGTCCGCAAGATTTGCCGACCTGATCTTCGCGATCGCCCGCCGCAGCCGCCACCCCCACCATGAGCGACAACCCACGACACGACGACGCCCCGGATCCGCCCTCCGGGGCGGCACCGACGCGCGCGGACGTCGTGGCGCGGTGGACGCAGGTCCTGATCGACAGCGCCTACGCCCCGTTGTCCCGCAAGCAGATCCGAGCGCACCTCACCGACTGGCTCGACGTCCTGGCCGACGGCACGCGCGCCGACGAGGTCGGCGAGTGGCTGGTCCGAGCGCGGTTCACCGGCCAGGACAGCCTGCGCCGCACCGTCGAGGTGCTCGCCGGAGCCCTGCCCGCGCTGACCGGCGACCCGGACCGGGCCGCGACCGCGCTGGCCGGCGTCGCCGCCGGGTACGCGAACGCCCTGCGCCGGCAGGTCTTCACCGAGCAGGAGGAGGTCCGCACCTCGCTGCTGGCCGCGCTGGAGCAGGCGCAGCACGACCTGCACGACAGCGAGGCCCGGTTCCGCCAGGTGTTCGTCTCCTCCGCCGTGGGCATCGCGATCTTCGACGGGGACGGCGCGGTGGTGGAGGTGAACCCCGCGCTGGTGCGGATGCTGCGGCACGCCCCCGACACCGCCGACGAGGCCACCGGCGCGTCGGGCGCCGACGCGGAGCACGTGTTCGCGCCGGGTGACCTCGCGGCGCTGCGGGCGGCGTGGACGGCCATCGACGAGGTCCGGTTCGAGCAGCAGTTCACCGGCCCCAACGGCGATCCGATGTGGACGAACGTCGCCCTGTCGACCGTGCGCGACGCGGACGGGCAGCCCCGGTACCGGGTCGCCGTGATCGAGGACGTCACCGAACAGCGCGTGCTGCGCGACTACCTGCGCCACCAGGCGTTGCACGACGTGCTGACCGGGCTGCCCAACCGGCAGAGCTTCCTGCCCAAGCTGGAGGAGGTGCTGGGCAAGCCGGGCTCGATCACCCTGTGCTACCTCGACGTCGACAGCGTCGCGATCGTCAACGACGGCATCGGCTACGAGGCGGGTGACGAGCTGCTCAAGGTCGTCGCGGGCCGGCTGACCACCGTCGTGGCGGACGAGAAGGCGACGGTGGCACGCATCGGCGGTGACGAGTTCGTCGTGCTCATCGAAGATTCCCCTGACACACCAAGCATTTCCGCGCTCGCGGCGGCCATCGACGAGGCGTTGGCCGAGCCGGTGCAGCTGTCCGGCCACGGGGTCGCGGTGACGGCGGGCATGGGTTTCGTGCGGACCAGCGCCCGGGGCGTGGACGCGATGGCGTTGCTGCGCCAGGCGCACAGCACGTTGCGGCGCGCGGAAAGCGGCGGCAAGGGCCAGTGGGGCATCTACGACGCCGGTGAGGACGCACGCGACCGCAAGCGCCTTTCGCTGATCGCGACGATGCCAGGCGCGTTGGAATTCGGCGAGATCGCGATCGACTACCGGCCGGTGGCCCGGCCCTCGGGCGACCCGATCGCGCACGCGGCCCGGTTGCGCTGGGACGAGGCGGAGTTCGGCGTGGTGGGGCACGAGGAGTGCCTGGAGTTCGCCGACGCGCTGGGGTTGAGCGGGCACCTGGGCGAGTGGCTGCTGGAGGAGGCGTGCGCGTTCGCGGCGGTCGAGGGCGCGCCGGTGGTCGTGCGGCTGTCCTCGGACCAGTCCCGCGACCCGGACCTGGCGGCCGTCGTGCGCACCGCGCTGGACCGCTCTTCCCTTGCCCCGCAACGGTTGTGGCTGAGCCTGGACTGCCGTGCGCTGCCCGGCGGGCTGGACGTGGTGGAGGACAACCTGACCACGTTGGCCGACATGGGCGTCCGCCGCCTGCTGCACGGTTTCTCGTGCGGCCTGCCGGAACTGGCGTTGGTGGAGCGGCACGTCCTGCACGGCGTGGAGCTGCCCGCGCCGCCGGACGAGCCGCTGGCCCGGCGGGCGGTGGAGCTGGTGGTGCCGCTGGTCCGGGCGACGGGCGCGCTGGTGATCAGCGATCTGCCGGGCGCGGACGCGGCCGTGCGACCGTGATGATCTCCGACTGTCCTCTGAACGCCGATCGGTCCCGGAACCCGTCGAGCACGTGTCTTCGCAGGCAGCGGGCATCCCGCGGATGTCGCGCACACCCCGACGAGCAGTCGCCCCGACAACGTGAAGGCCCCGCCCGAGTGGGGCGAGGCCTTCACAGTGTGCGGAGTGGGTCAGGCGAAGGTCGGCTGGCGCATCGCGTGCTGCACCAGCGTGATCAAGGTCTGCTTGGTCGACTGCCGGTTGCGGGCGTCGCAGGGCACGATCGGGATCGACGGGTCGATCGTGAGCGCCTCGCGGATGTCCTCGATGCGGTGGTGCAGGAGGCCGTCGAAGCAGTTCACCCCCACCACGTACGGCAGTTCCCGGTCCTCGAAGAAGTCGATCGAGGCGAACGCGTCGGACAGCCGGCGGGTGTCCACCAGGACCACCGCCCCGATCGCGCCGCGCACCAGGTCGTCCCACATGAACCAGAACCGGTGCTGACCGGGCGTGCCGAACAGGTACAGGATCAGGTCCTGGTCCAGGGACACGCGGCCGAAGTCCATCGCCACCGTGGTGGTCATCTTGTTCGGCGTGTTCGTCAGGTCGTCCACGCCGACGCTCGCCTCGGTCATCACCGCTTCGGTGGTGAGCGGGACGATCTCCGACACCGAACCGACGAACGTCGTCTTCCCGACGCCGAACCCGCCGGCGACCACGATCTTGGTCGACGTGACCGACAGGCTACGTCCGCCGCTCATGTTGCTTCCACTTTCCCTAGGACCGGAGGGTGACTAACCACGCATGGCGACGTGCAGCTGGGACCGGATCTCCGGGGTGAGCTGGACGCCCACCCGCTCGACCAGGCGGGTCATCGCGTAGCCGATGAGGCCGATGTCGCAGTTGGGCGCGGCCAGCACGGCCAGGCACGAACCGTCGCTGATCGACATCAGGAACAGGTAGCCCCGCTCCATCTCCACCACGGTCTGCTTGACGTCACCGGCCTCGAAGCAGCGCGCCGCCCCGAGGTTGAGGCTGACCAGGCCGGAGGCGACGGCGGCCAACTGCTCGGCCCGGTCCAGCGGCAGGCGCTCCGAGGACGCGAGCAGCAGGCCGTCCGCGGACACCACGATCGCGTGCGCCACGCCCGCGACCCGGTTCACGAAGTCGTCGACCAGCCAACTGAAGTTGTCCAGTTCTTCGGCTGCGGTGGTCACTTCTGCTCCTTGTTGTCTGCGTTGTCGAACGACAAGCCCTCCCAGGGCATGCCGTTGTCGTCAGCGGACTCGCGGCCCATCTGCACACCGCGCTGGTAGGTGGCGAACCGCTGCCGCAGCCGGTCGGCGGACCGGCGCGGCGGCGCGGTGACGACGGCGGTCGCGGTGGCGGAGGGCGCGGCGCCGTTGCCGTTGGTGGTGGCCGCGGGGGCGGTGCCCCGCGACGACGGCGCGCTGAGCGAGCCGGGCATGAGGCGCGCCTTCGGGGTGCGCTTGGGCAGCCCGGCGCTGGTGGTGTCCTCGACGCTGGACTTGAGCACGTTGCTCGCCGCCGACCAGCCGTTGTCGGCGGGTCCCCAGCCGTCGGCGGGGGTGCTCGCCGCGGGCACGGGGGACGGCGCGGGCGCGCGCTTGGGCAGGCCGGCGGCGGTGGGCTGCGGGCTGACCCGCTCCACCTTCTCCGGCTTGTCGTCGCCGACCAGGTCCGCGCGGTCGGCGAACATCGTGCGCTCGGAAGGGCTCTCGTCCGAGCCGACCAGGTCGACGCGGTCGGCGAACATCGTCTTCTCGGACTCGGTCTCCGGCGGCAGCTCACCGCGCACGTGCGCCTCCGACGCCTCGGTGCCCTGGAACCAGCGGGACAGCACGTCCTCGTAGATCGGCAGCCGCTGGGTGGAGGCGTCGTCCTCCTCCTCGACCGCGGGCGGCAGCGACTTGGGCGGGCTCGACACACCGGGGTAGGTGTAGTCGGGCGCGCCGGGCTTGGGCGGCTGCGTCTCGGCGACGGTGGAGGTGAACAGGTCCGTCGCGGGTGACTGCTCGACCTGGAAGAAGCTGTCGTCGGCGGCGGGGGTGGCCACCGGCTGCGGGAACGGCGCGGGCGTCACCTCGGTGGGCTGCGCGTGCCGGTCGGGGGTGGGCCGGTCGGCGCCGAACTGGTCGGGCGTCCACTTCGGCACGCCCGCCAGCACGCCGACACCGCTGTCCTCGGCGGACAGGTCGGCCTGGCGCGGCGGCAGAGCGGGCCGCGGCGCGACCGGCTCGGGGCCGCGGTGCAGCAACGACACCGGCAGGACGACCTGCGCGGTGACACCACCCTCTATGTCGTCGTTGTTGCTCAGCGTCACCCGGATCTCGTGCCGCTTGGCCAGCTGGCCGACCACGTACAGGCCCATCTCGCGGGCCACCGACACGTCGACCTCGGGCGGGTCGGCGAGCTTGGTGTTGGCCTCGATGATGTCCTGCTCCTGCATGCCGACACCGCGGTCGTGGATGCGGATGGACACTTCGCCGCGCCGGGTCTCTATGGCCCGCACGGTCACCTTGGTGCTGGGCTTGGAGAACGCGGTCGCGTTGTCCAGCAGCTCGGCGATGAGGTGCGCGAGGTCGTTGACCACGCGGCCCTGCACCTTGAGCTCCGGCGCGGGCGCGATCTGGATGCGGGCGTACTTCTCGACCTCGGACACGGCCGCGCCGAGCACCTCGGAGATCGGGACCGGCCGGGTGACCCGGCGGTTGACCGTGGTGCCGGAGAGCACCAGGAGGTTCTCGCTGTTGCGGCGCATCTGGGTGGCCAGGTGGTCCAGCTCGAACAGCGAGGCCAGCTGGTCGGGGTCCTGCTCGTCCTGCTCCAGCCGGTCGATGACGGTGATCTGGCGTTCCACCAGCGCCTGCGAGCGGCGGGACAGGTTGATGAACATGTCGTTGACGTTCGCGCGCAGCGCCACCTGCTCGACGGCGAGGCGGATCGCCTCGCGCTGCACCGCGTCGAACGCCCGCGCCACCTGGCCGACCTCCTCGGTGGTGTGGATCGGCACCGGCACCAGGGCTTCCTCGGCGGCGCGCTCCGGGTCGCGGTGCGAGCGGATGCGCTTGATCGCCTCGGGCAGCCGGTTGCGGGCCACGTCCATCGCGGAGCGGCGCAGCATGCGCAGCGGCGTCAGCATCGAGCGGGCGACGAAGGCCATGAGGGCGAACGCGACCAGCAGGGCGACGGCGACCAGGGCCGCGTCGCGCCATGCGGCGGCACGGGCGGCCTCGGTGAGCCGGACGGCCTCCGCGTCGGCCTGCTGCTCGATGTCCAGCGCGACCGCCCGGATCAGCGCGGCGGTCTCCTCGCCGACGCGCATGACCTCGGCGTCCGAGATGGACACCTCGCCCGCTTCCTCCTGCTGCACCAGCGCGAGCTGGACCAGCCGGCTGCGGGCGTCCACCGCGGCGCCGGACACGACGTCGGAGTACCGCTGGCGGTTGGGCTGGCTCGCGGTGACGGCGAAGTCGGTGAGCGCGGCGTCCAACCGGGACTGGGCCGCGCGCAGCGCGTTGACCTGGCCGGGCGCGAACTCCGTGCGCTTCGCGGTGGACAGCAGGATCGCGTTCTGCTGGAACAGCTGTTCCTTGGCGGCGTAGAGCGCCTGGTTCGCGCCGGACAGCGGCGTGATGGTCTCGTTGCTCAGGCTGCTCGCGGTCGCGCGGTGGACCTGGGCGAGCGCGCTGAGCACCTGCGTGTAGGCGCTGGCCACCGAGATGTCGGGGTACCGGGTGGTCAGCGTGGTGTTGCGCAGCGAGGGCAGGCCGTCCAGCGCCTGGAGGGACTTCTGGAACGCCTCCCGCACGCTGTCCTCGATGCCCGTGGTGGCCGCCGCGACCTCGCGGTACTTGCCGACCTCGGTGTCCACCTTGGCCGATCGCGTGACCAGCTCGGCGCTGTTGTCGGCCCGGCCGCCCGCGACGAACCACACCGCGGCGTCGCGTTCCAGCTGCAACGCGTCGGCCACCGCGGCGGCCTGCGCGGACAGTTGGAGTTCCCGCTGGGCCTTGCCGTACAGCTCGACGTCGTCGAGCTGGGTGTTGAGCCGCAGGCCCGCGAGGGCGAGCGTGCTCAGCGCGGGCACCAGGAGCACCACGGCGAGCTTGCTGCGCAGCCTCCAGTTGCGCAGGCGCCACCGGGAGATGCCCCGGTCGGCGGACGGCGCGGTACCTGTGCTCGGCCCCGAATCGGGCGGGCCGGCTGTCGCGGCGCCCTCGTCGAGTTGGATCCGCTCCGGTTCTCTCCCGGAGGCGTGGTCGTCGTGACCGCGCACCGTCAGCACACTCCCCAGCCCCCCAGCCAGTTGTCTACACATCCCTACAAACCCGGTGGATCTTGGTGGAAAACCGCCGGGAGTCATACCGCCGTTCGGACGAGGAACGCGGTATTTTGCAAATCAACCATTGTCCCGCAGACCCATGCGAGACGGACTAAACGAACGCTAACCCGGGTTCACGGTTTTTTCACCGCATGGACCCGACCGGGAAACACCGGGAGGGGGAGCCGTTCGCGCGGTCGGGCTCCCCCTCCCGGTGGATCAACTACCCGAGCCCGAAGTGACCAGCATCGGCTTGACGTCGAAGTCGTTCTCCAGCAAGCCGTAGGTCTTCATCAGGGTCGCGACCCGCTGGAGGCGCGTGGCGTCCAGGGTGGTCGGGAACTCGCCGAAGTGGACCAGGCTGGCGGTCTCCTTGTCGACCTTGGCGTACTCCACCAGCAGCGGCTCCACCGTGGGGCGGTCGGCGGCGTCGCGCTGCCCCTTGGCCATCGCGCGCTGGAAGGCGGCGACGGTGTTGGGGTTCTCCTTGGCGAACTTGCCCGTGGTGCCGTAGCCCGCGACCGGGATGTTGTCGGTCGGGCCGGACGCGGCGTCCAGGACGGTGATCGCGCCGATCGAGCGCTGCGCCTTGCTGATGAACGGCTCGACCATGAACGCGGCGTCCACGGTCTTGTTCTGGAGCGCGGCCTGCATGTCCGGGAACGCGAACTCCTTGAAGGTCACCGACTTGGGGTCGACGTCGTTGGCCTCCAGGGTCGCCTTCGCGGTCAGCTCGGCGATGTTCTTGAACGTGTTGATCGCGATGGTCTTGCCCGCGAGGTCCTTCGGCGACTTGATGGCCGAGTCCGGTCCGGTCAGGATCAGGAACATCTCGGGCTTGGCCTGGTAGCCGTCGTTGATCAGCTTCAGGCCGTCGACGGCCTTGGCCGCGTCCTTGCTCTGCGCGGTGAAGAACGAGACCCAGTTGCCGAAGGTGATGTCGAGGTCACCGCTGATCAGACCCGGGATGGCCGCGGCGCCACCCTGGATCGTGACCGGCTCGACCTCGAGGCCTTCCTCCGCGAAGTAACCCCTCTTCATCGCGACGTGGACCGACGCGACGTCGAGGATCGGGAGCAGACCAAGCTTGATCTTGGTCTTTTCGACCTTGCCCGGTGCGGCGTCGGCGGGTTTCTCCTCGGAACCGCCGAGCAGACCACAGCCGGAGACCACCGCGAGCATCGCAAGCGCGGACAGACCGGCGATGATCCTTCGTGCCGAGAGGCCGACTCTTCGAGTCATGGGGGGCATCTCCTGTTGGAGTGGCGACATTGCGGGGGCAGGATGCACGGGCGACCGTGGCCCTCGCGGAACCACTCAAAGTGACTTTGGTGGTTCGGCAAGACCCCAGTCGACCGACACTCGAAGGCTGATCCACTACCTTCGGTGAGCATCTTTGCACAGGCTGTCCAGAGGTTGGAGTGCTCGGTGAGTGAGCTTGATCGGGAATGGGCCGGACAGAGCAACCTCCGTCCGGTGGGAATCGTGGGCGCCGGGCCGGCCGGCCTGACCTTGGCCAACTTGCTGCGCCAGGGCGGAATCCCCTGCGTGGTGCTGGAAAGGGGCACCCGCGAGCACATCGAAACCAGGCCGCGCGCGGGCGTCATCGAGCACCGGGCGGTCCGGATGCTGGACGAGCACGGGTTGGCCGACAGGTTGCTCCGAGAGGCGGATCGCCACGGGGCGTGCGAATTCCGCGTCAACGGGCAAGCCCACGAGGTGGACTACGCCGCGCTCTACGACGGGCAGACCCACTACGTCTACCCGCAGCAGGAGGTCGTGAAGGACCTCCTGGGCGCGTTCCTCGACAGCGGCGGCGACGTCCGGTTCTCGGTGACCGACGTGGAGCTGCACGACATCGAGACGTCCGAGCCGCACCTGACCTGGACCTCGGCCGATGGCGCCGTCGAGCGCCTGGACTGCTCGTTCATCGCCGGCGCGGACGGCTTCCACGGCGTGACGCGGCGCAGCATCCCGCAGGGCGCGGTCCAGGAGTTCTCGCACCAGCACGGCATCGAGTGGCTGTCCATCCTGGCCGAGGCGCCGCCGTCGACGCACAAGGTGATTTACGCCCTGCACCCCGACGGTTTCGCCGGGCACATGCTGCGCAGTTCGACGGTTTCCCGCTACTACCTCCAGGTCCCGGTCGACGACACCGTGGACAACTGGCCCGACGAGCGCGTGTGGGCGGAGTTGCACAAGCGGTTGGCGTTGCGCGACTCGGACTGGAAGTTGACGGAAGGTCGCATCACCGAGAAGCGCATCCTGGACATGCGCAGCTACGTGGTCGAACCGATGAACCACGGCAACCTGTACCTGCTGGGCGACGCGGCGCACATCATCACCCCAGTCGGGGCCAAGGGCATGAACCTGGCGCTGCACGACGCGGAGGTCCTGGCGGGTGCACTGATGGAGTACACCCGAACGGGGGACGACACGGGGCTGCGGTCGTACTCCGAAGTGTGCCTGCGCCGGGTGTGGCGTGCACAGGAGTTCTCGCAGTGGATGGTCTTCATGATCCACCGCTCGCCGGAACCCTTCCTGAGCCGGTTGGGGCAGGCCAGGTTGGAGCACCTCATCGCTTCGGGCTCGTCGGCGGGTTATTTCGCGCAAAACTACGTCGGCCCGTGATTCCGGGGTGATGTGTCGGTCCGCGGTGGGAGAATGATCCCCAGGGGGCGCGCGGGCCGGAATGTCGTACCCCCGTGGGACAATGGAAATCGGGGGCCGGCGGCCGGCCCACCACACGCCGAAAGACGGCCCGATCGCACGCGGAAAGACGGCCCCACCGCACGCCGAAAGACGGCCCCACCGCACGCCGAAAGACGGGCGACCCTCGACCCACGCGGCACCACGGCCGGCCGACGTCGAATCGCCCGTCGCGGAATTCCCGTTGCCCCACCGGACAATTCGCCTACGCGACGACGAACGGGCGATCCCCAGCGGGCCGGCGACGCTGCCGGCCCCAATGGGAACCGCCCGATCTCCCTCTCACGAACCACTACGCGCACGCCACCGCAGCCGCCCACAGGCCACCAAAAGCCGGCCAGCGCAGTCGCCAGCCGCCCACAGCTAGCCGCTCACAGGCCACCGCAGCCAGCGCAGCCGCCAGCGGCCGGCCACCACAAGCCAGCCACCACAAGCCAGCCACCACAGCCAGCCACCACAGCCAGGCCACGCAAGCCCAGCCCCGGGAAGCGCCGTCAGTTGGCCGACGCGCGGTCGGAAGCGTCCACGCGGGAAGCCTCCGCCCGCTCCGCCTCCGCCCACTTGGCAGCCTGCTCCTCGTTCGCCGCCCGCCGCGCACGCACCTCCTCCGACGTCTTCCCGACGTTGAGCAACCGCGCCACCTCCGCCCGCAACGCGACGAACGCCTCGGACTCGCGCGTGGTGATCTGGTCCCGCACCGCAGGCAAGTCCACCCGCAGATCCGCCACCACGGACGCAGGCGAGGACGACAGCACGAGGATCCGGTCCCCGAGGTACACGCTCTCGTCGATGTCGTGGGTGACCACCAGCACGGTCGTGTCGTGCTCGGCCTTCACCTTCAGCAGCAGGTCCTCCAGCTCGAACCGGGTCTGCGCGTCCACCGACGCGAACGGCTCGTCCATCAGCAGCAACGCCGGCCGGTAGGCCAGCGCCCGCGCGATCGCCACCCGCTGCTGCATGCCGCCCGACAGCTGCCACGGGTACTTCCGCAAAGCACCGGACAACCCGACCCACTCCAACGCCTCCGCCGCCCGCGCACGCCGTTCCGCGCGCCCCAAGGACCGCTTCAGCGGGAACTCCACGTTCTTCTGCACCGACAGCCACGGGAACAGCGAGCGGCTGTAGTCCTGGAACACCACGGCCAGGTCGTCGGGCACGCCGCGGACCTCGTCGCCGTGCAGGCTGATCTCGCCGCGGGAGGGGCGGATCAGGCCGGAGATGGTGCGCAGCAGCGTGGACTTGCCGCAGCCGGACGGACCGACCACGCACACCAGCTCACCGGCGCCGACGGTGAACGTCAGGTCGTCGATCGCGGTGTGCGCGCCGTCCTTGGCCTGGTAGGTGTGGCCGAGTTCGGCCACGGAGAGCATCGCGGTCATGTCATTCCTCCACCGTCGCGGGGGTGCGCCCCTCGGAAGCCTTGGGCTGCCAGGCCAGGGCCCGGCGTTCGAAGGCGAGGAGCACGGTGTTGAGGGCGTAGCCGAGGACTCCCAAGAGGACGATCCCGGCCCACATGTCGGGGAAGTCGAACTCCCGTTGTGCGACGAGGAGTTGCGACCCGATCCCGTTGTCGGTGCCGACCAGTTCGGAGACGACCATGAGCACCAGGGACAGCGACAGGCTGACCCGGAGACCGGCGAAGATCTTCGGTGCGGCGGCCGGCAGGACGACACCGAGGATCCACTGCGCCTTGGGGATGCGGAACACCGCCGAGGTCTCGTACTTGGTCGCGTCGACGCTGCGGGCGCCGTCGACGCTGTTGAGCAGGATCGGCCACAGCACGCCGAACACGATCGTGGCCAACTGCATCTGGGTGCCGACGTTGAACACGAGCAGGAACACCGGCACCAGCGCGGGCGGCGGGATCGAGCGCATGAACGTCAGCAGCGGACCGGCGAACTGCATGGCCGCGTCGGAGCGGCCGAGCGCGACGCCGAGCGCGATGCCGATCAGGGCGGCGATACCCCAACCGGCCAGCAACCTGCCGATGCTCGGGAGCACGTGCTCGTACACGGCGTCGGTGAACAGCACCGGCCCCGAGAACCACAGGGTGTGCGCCGCTTCCGCGATCCGGGTGGGACGCGGGAAGAACGGGTCGTCGGCGAACCAGGTCGCCAGCTCCCACACCAGGACCAGCCCGATGAACACGGCCCACCGCTGCAAGAACCGGGTCATGACCGTCCTCCGGTGACCGTGCTCCAGGAGACCCACCGGCGCTGCGCGCGTTCCAGCCCCTCGTTGAGCAGGAACCCGATCACACCCGCGACCACGGTGCCGGCGAGCACCAGGTCCATGCGCCCGGAACCGCTGCGCGCCTCCATGATGAACTGCCCGAGCCCGCCCGAACCGCCCGCCAGCAACTCCACGCTGACCAGCACGACGAGGCTGGTCGTCGCGGCCAACCGGATGCCGGTGAGCACGAACGGCAACGCGCTGGGCAGCGCCACGGAGAACAACACCCGCACGCGCCCGGTCCCGAACACCTTGGCGGTTTCGACGAGCAGGGGGTCCAGTTCGTCGAGCGCGTAGATGGTGTTGAACAGGATCGGCCACACCGCCGCGTACACGGCGAGCGTGATCTTCATTTCCGGCCCGATGCCCAGCAGCAGGATCGCCAGCGGGATCAGCGCCACCGACGGGATCGGCCGGAGGAACTCGATGACGGCCCGCGTGGCGTGCCGCACGGCCGGGACGCTGCCCAGCACGAGTCCCAGGGGGACGGCGATCGCGATGGACAGTCCCACCGCGATGAGCAGGGCGAGGACGGTCGCGATGACGTCGCGCAGGAAACCCTCGTCCCCCAACAGCTTGATTAACTCCACTCCCACCACGGACGGCGGTGGGAGGTATTCCGCGGGAACCAGCCGCGACCGGCCGAACAGCTCCCAGACGACGAGGAGCCCGGCCACACCGAGCAGCCCTCGGGAGAGCGCACGCACGCGCAACGCCTACTTCCAGTTGCTTGCAGTTGATCAACCCCAGCCAACCCGGCTCAATCTAGAGACTCCTCCCCCGTCGCGACAATGAGTGCACGGGAAATCACTGTCACGAACCACCCGGCGCCACGGGCGGCCACCCATGCCACGCGGCGGGGAAGACACCTGCTAAGGGCACGGTGGCGAATAGGGCACGCCCGGGAAGTACCGCGCCCACTCCTGCTCGCCCACCGGTTCCCCGGCGGCGCAGATCCGCTCGACCACCCGCTCCGGGTCGGTCTCCCAGAACCGGACCTCCGCCCCGCCCGCCGTCACCAGCGTGCGCCCGTCCCGCGCGAACCGCACCTCCGCCACCGCCCCCACGTGCGCGCGCAGCACCCCCACCGCCCGTGGCGCGTCACGGTCGGACACGTCGAACAGCCGCACCTTCCCGTCCGCGCCGGCCACCGCCACCAGGTCGCCGCTCGCCGCCACCGACCGCGCGTCCGACGCCAACTCCACCGGGCCGCGGCCCGGCCGCCACAGCACCGCGTCGCCGTTGGCCTCGACGGCGACCCGGTTGCCCTCGGTGCCGACGACCGCCGATTGGGGCGCCGGCCGGAGCTGGTAGACCTCCGACCACTCCACCGGCAGGCGGGACGGGTCGGCGGTCTCCCACTCGCGGGGGTTCCCGCCGGCCGGCGTGATGGCCACGCGCTTGCCGTCCGGGCTGAACGCCGTCAGCGAGACCCCTTCTCCCCCGGTCCGGCCGTGGACCACCGACGGCGTGAACACCACTCCCGAGGACTCCGGGTCGAACAGCGCGGTCGCGCCGCCCGTGCTCCGCACGGCCAGGTGCCCGGACTTGACCGACACGTTCCCGGTGACCTCGCCGGCCGGCTCGGGGTCCGCCGGGTTGGCGGTGCGCCACAACCGCAGCCGCCGGTCCTCGCCCAGGGTGAGGACGTGCTCCCCGTCGGCGCTCAACGCCGCCGCCCGCACCCGGCCGGGGTGGCGGGTCAGCGGCCACGCCGTGCGGGTGCCGCGCGGCGGCGCGATGTCCACCAGGCGCAGCACGCCGGCGACGTCCACCGTCGCGGCCAGGTCGCGGTCGCGGCCCAGGTGCAGTGCCCGGATCTGGGTCGGCTGCACGACGGGCAGGTCGGTCAGGTCGACCAGCCGGGCGGTGCCGTCGGCCGCGCCGGTGACCACCGCCCGACCGCCGCCGGGCAGGCCGACCGCGTGCCCCGCCTGTCCCGCCGGCACCGCCACCTCGACCGGGGCAGCCCGGTCCGCGAGGTCCCACAGCCGCGCCACGCGGTCGGCCCCGGTGGTCGCCAGCAGCCGGCCGCCCGTGCCCAACGCCACCGCGGTCACGGAGTCCGCGTGCTCGACCGCCGCCAACCGGACCGGTCGCGCCGGGTCGGCCAGGTCCCACAGGTCGACCACGCGGTCCGTGCCCGCCACGGCGACCAGCCGCCCGTCGTCGGCGACGGCGACCGCGTTCACCCGGCCGTCGCGGCCGGCGAAGTCGACCGGGCTGCCGCCGGGCACCGACCACGCCCGCGCCCCGGACCCTTCGGCCACCACCAGCACCTGGTCGGTCAGGAAGGCCAGGGACCGCGACGCGCTCCCTTCCAGGTCCGCCACGAGCGGCGGGTGCGCGGGGTCGGACAGGTCCCACACGCGCGGCCCCCGCTGCGGGTACCCGACGGCGAGGTAGCGGCCGTCGGGGGACAGCGCGACGGCGACCGGCGAAGGTCCCACGTCCAGCGTCACCGCCGGCCGGGGGCGGGACTCGTCCTCGGTGTCCCACACCACGGCGCTGGTCGCACCGACCGTGGCCAGGGCTTTCCCGTTCGTGCTGAACGCCAGCGCGTCCACCCCGCCCGGCTGCCGGTCCACCACGCCCCGCCACACCGGGCGTCGGGGATCGGACACGTCGTACAGGTGGGCGTCCCGCCGGGTGGCCCCGTCCACGACGGCCACGACGGGCCGGTGCGGGCTGACCGCGATGTCCCGCACCCCGTCCAGCCGCGTCGAGTAGGGCGTGCCGAACGCCTGGAGCAGCGCGTCGCGCGTCTCGGGCAGCGGCGCCAGGCGGTGCGCCGCCAGGGTCAGCCGCAACGCCAGCGCCGGGTTCGCGTCGCGCAGCGCCTCGGCCTCGTTGACGACCTTGCGGGCCAGCGCGATGTTGCGCTGCTCGGTCGCCGACAGCTCCGCCCGAACCGCCCGGACGGTCGACACCCCGGCCAGCACCAGCAGCACGCCCAGCACGGCCACCAACCGCCGCAGCCGACGCGTCCGGCGGGCCTCGGCGGCGGTCGACGCCTCCTGCGCGGCGGTGCTCGCGTCCAGGAACCCGCGTTCGGCGGCGGTCAGCTCCGCCCCGCCGGCGGCCCACTCCCGGGCCAGGGCCAGGCGCGTCCCCCGGAACAGCGCGCCGGGGTCGCGGTCCAGCGACTCCCAGCCGCGCGCCGCCTCGGTGAGCATCCGCTGCACGCGCAGGCCGGCGCGGTCCTCGGCGATCCAGTCGCGCAGCCGGGGCCAGCGGCGGATCAGGGCTTCGTGGGCCACCTCCACGGTGTCCCGGTCGAGCACGACCAGCCGGGCGTCGGCCAGCGCGGACAGCACCTCCGGGTGGTCGACCTCGTCGCGCGCCACCCGGCGCTTGGTGTCGGCGGTGTCGTCGCCCACGGCGATCAGCCGCAGGAACACCCGCTTGGCCACCGCGCGGTCCGCGTCGGACATGCCGAGGTAGACGTGCTCGGCGCTGCGCGCGATCGAGTGCTCGACGCCGCCCGCCTCCTCGTAGCCGGACAGCGTCAACGCCACCCCGCGCCGCCGCCGCCACGTCTCCAGCAGGGCGTGCGACACCAGCGGCAGCGCGGCGGGCTGGCCCGCGGCGTCCGCGACCAACCTCGTGACCAGCGCGGTCTCCGCCTTGCAGCCCACGGCCAGCGCCGGCGCGACGATGGCTTCCCGCAGCTGGTCGGCGGTCATCGGCCCGACCAGCACGTGCCCGCCGCGCAACGCGTCCACCAGCTCGGGGTGCCGCCCGCAGTGGCCGAGGAAGTCGGCGCGGACGCCCAGCACGACCCGGGTCCGGCTGGACCCGGTGGTCGCGGCGGTGGTGAGGGCGGCGAGGAACGCGGACCGCTCGACGTCGTCCGCGCACAGCGTGAAGACTTCTTCGAACTGGTCCACGACCAGCAGCAGGTCGTCGTCCCCGCCGATCAGGGTCTGCCGGACCCGAAGGTGCAGGTTCTCCGGGTAGGCCGCGAACTCGCGGGCCAACGCGGGCGCGGACTTGCCGGTCACCGCCGCGAGCCGCACGGCCAGCTCCTGCACCGGCCGCGCGCCGGGCGTGAACACCACGGCGGGTCCCTCCGAGCGGGCCACCAGCCCGGCGCGCAGCACCGACGACTTGCCCGACCCGGACGCGCCGAACACCCCGACGAACCGCCGCCGCGCCACCAGCCCGGTCAGCTCGCGGACCAGGTCGTCCCGGCCGAAGAACCGGTCCGCGTCACCGACCTGGAACGGCGCCAGCCCCGCGTAGGGCGGCGTCCCGTCGTCGACCTCGGCCGGTCGCCGCTCGGCCAGGGCGCGCCAGCGCGCCTCCCACTCGACGACGTCTCCCCCGCACGCCCGCACGTAGGCCACCGCCACCGCGAGGCTGGGCAGCCGCCGCCCGTTGGCCGCCTCGGACAACGCCGCCGCCGAGTAGTGCGCGTCCCGCGCCAGCCGCCGGTAGGTCGGGTTGCCCGCCTTGAGCCGCAGCGCACGCAGGTCCGCCGCGAACGCCCCCAGTTCGCCCGCCGGTAACGGGCTCTCCGCTCTGGCCATCGCTCCCCCTCCGCCAGGGGGCCGATTGTTCAGAGAACGCTGTTCAGCGTCCACGTCCTGACACTGAACAACCCGGGTGCCGTAGTTGTGGGGGCCGGGGCGTTCGACGGGACTTCAGGGGGGAGGACCGTCGAGCGCCCCTCCTACAGGCCGACCGCCTTGTACAGGGAGCCGACCTCTTGCCGGTTGAGCACGCGCATCGACCCGGGCCGCTGGTTGCCCAGCTGGACCTCGCCGACCGCCGTGCGCACCAGGCTCTGCACCGGGTAGCCGACCGCTTCCAGCAGCCGGCGCACGATGTGCTTGCGCCCTTCGTGCAGGACCACCTGCACCAGGGCACGCCCCGGCGCGGACGACACCAGCTTGAACGAGTCGACCTTGACCGGCCCGTCCTCCAGCTCGATGCCCGCGCGCAACCGCTTGCCGACGTCCTTGGCCACCGGGCCCGGCACCTCGGCCAGGTAGGTCTTGGGCACGCCGTAGGAGGGGTGCATCAGCCGGTGGGCCAGGTCGCCGTCGTTGGTCAGCAGCAGCAGGCCCTCGGTGTCGGCGTCGAGCCGGCCGACGTGGAACAGCCGCTCCTTGCGGTTGGCGAGGTAGTCGCCGACGCACGGGCGGTGCTGCTCGTCGTGCATGGTCGACAGCACGCCGCGCGGCTTGTTCAGCACGAGCGTGATCACGTCGTCCTTGAGGACCACGCGCACCCCGTCCACGTGCACGATGGCCGTCTCCGGGTCGATGCGGCGGCCCTGCTCGCGCACGACCTCGCCGTCCACCTGGACGCGGCCCAGCTCGATGAGCTCCTCGGCCACCCGTCGCGAGGCGATACCCGCCTTGGCGAGCACCTTCTGGAGCCGAATCCCTTCGGGTCCCTGGTCAGACATCGTCGATCGCATCCACTTCGGGCAGGAGGGGAGCGATCGGCGGCAGGTCGTCCAGCGACGACAGCCCCAACCGCTCCAGGAACAGTTCGGTCGTGCGGTAAAGGATGCCACCCGTGTCGGAGTCCGTGCCGGTCTCGGCGATGAGCCCGCGCGCGACCAGCGTGCGGATGACGCCGTCGACGTTGACCCCGCGCACCGCCGCGATCCTGGCCCGGGTGACCGGCTGCCGGTAGGCGATGACGGCGAGCGTCTCCAGGGCGGCCCGGGTCAACTTGGCCCGCTGGCCGTCCAGCAGCAACTTCTCCACGAATGGCGCGAAGCGGTCCCTGGTGTAGAACCGCCAGCCGTCCCCGATTCTACGCAGGTCGATGCCACTGCCCTGCTCGGTGTACCGCGCGGAGAGGGTTTTGAGGGCCAGGGTGACGCGCTTCACGGGCTGCTCGAACACCCCGGCGAGCTGCTTCTCGTCGATCGGCGTGTCCACCACCAACAACACCGACTCCAACGCGCCCTCGAACTCCCGGTCGTCGGACAGGTCCGGCAACCCGGAGTCCTCGATCGGCTCGGCGGCGAGTTCCTGCTGCTCAGGCTCGGGTTGGTCAAGTTCGGGCTCGGTCACCCGTACTCCTCGTCCTCGTCCTCGTCACGGGCTTGCGCCGCGGCTTGTTCGATGGTCCCCCCGACCCACGTGACGCGCAGCTCACCGAGCGGGTCGGGCTGTTCGAACGCCAGGGCCTTCTCCCGGTACAGCTCCAGCAGCGCCAGGAACCGCGCCACCACCTCGATGGTCTCCGTGCACTCCGCCACGATCTCGGCGAACGTCGCCGTCCCCCGCGCGGCCAGGAACTCGCGCAGCAGGGACGCGTGCTCGCGCACCGAGATCCGGTGCTGGTGGACGTGCGAGGTGGACACCGTGCGCGGCGGCTTCGGCCGGAACACCACGGCGGCGATCTCGGCGAACCGGCGCGCGTCCACGCCCAGCATGACCTCGGGCAGCAGCCCCTCGTACCGCACCTCCAGCGCCACCGACCGCGGGTAGCGCCGGTACGCGCCCTGCTCCAGCTCGGCGAACAGGGCCGCGACCTGCTTGTACGCCCGGTACTGCAACAGCCGCGCGAACAGCAGGTCCCGCGCCTCCAGCAGCGCCAGGTCCTCTTCGTCCTCGACGTCGCCCTGCGGCAGCAGGCGGGCGGCCTTCAGGTCGAGCAGGGTCGCCGCGATGACCAGGAACTCGGTCGTCTCATCCAGGTCCCACTGGTCGCCCAAGGCCCGGATGTGGGCGATGAAGTCGTCGGTGACCTGGTGCAACGCCACCTCGGTGACGTCGAGCGTGTGCTGCGAGATCAGCTGGAGGAGCAGGTCGAACGGCCCCTCGAAGTTCGTCAGCCTGACCTTGAAACGACCATCGGGGACCTCCTCGGCGGAAACGTCCCCGGTCACCGCTCGCGCAACCTGCGCACCAGCAGCGAGTCGCCGCCGTGCTCCTCGAGGTCGTCCAGCACTATCGCGATGGCCTCGCGCACCACCCGACCCCGGTCCACGGCCAGGCCGTGCTCGCCGCGCAGCGCCAGCCGCGCGTGCTCCAACGCCAGGAGCTCCTCGTCGGACACGTAGACGGTGATCTTGGTCGAGTGCTTCTGCCGACCGGTGCCCCGGCGCGGCGCGGGCTCGGGTGCGGCGGACTGCTCCGGCACGTCCACCGCGGGGGTGGTCAGGCGGAACAGCTCGGACGCGCCCGGCAGTGATGGGCGTCGGGTCACCGGGCGATCACCTCGCGCGCCAGCGCGCGGTAGGCCTTGGCGCCCGCCGAGCGGGGTGCCCACCTGGTGATCGGCTCGCCGGCGACGGTCGTCTCGGGGAACCGGACCGTGCGGTTGATCACCGTGTCGAACACAACGTCGCCGAACGCCTCCACCACGCGCGCCATCACCTCGCGGGAGTGCAGGGTGCGCGGGTCGTACATGGTGGCGAGTATGCCGGTGATCTCCAGCTTCGGGTTCAACCGCTCCCTGACCTTCTCGATCGTGTCTATCAACAGGGCGACCCCGCGCAGGCTGAAGAACTCGCACTCCAGCGGGATGAGGACGCCGTCCGCCGCCGCGAGGGCGTTGACCGTGAGCAAGCCGAGCGAGGGCTGGCAGTCCACCAGCACGTAGTCGTAGTGGTCGATCACGGGCCGCAACGTCCGCACCAGGGTGTGCTCGCGCCCGACCTCGGACACCAACTGGATCTCCGCCGCCGACAGGTCGATGTTGGAGGGCAACAGGTCCATGCCCTCGACCGGCGTCCGCATGATCACGTCCCGGACGGTCACGTCCCGTTCCATGATCACGTTGTAGATGGTCTGGTCGAGCTGGTGCGGGTGCACGCCGAGCCCGACCGACAACGCCCCCTGCGGGTCGAAGTCCACGAGCAGCACCCGCCGCCCGTACTCGGTCAACGCGGCCCCGAGGTTGATCGTGGAGGTCGTCTTGCCGACCCCACCCTTCTGGTTGCAGATGGCCAGGATCTTCGCCGGCCCGTGGTGCGCGATCAACGGCGGCTCGGGCACGTACCGCAACGGCCGTCCCGTGGGCCCTATGTCACCCACCGCCTGCTCGGCGGCATCCTCGTCCGCCGGCGCGGCATGCGGCGCGAGGCTCAACTCCACGGACGCGCGCGGCACACCGGACTTCGGCGTGGGCGGCGGCGGTGGGGAACCCCACGCCTGGCCCGCGTGCTCCGGTGTCGACATCGCCTTCCCGATCCTTAGTCCTCTGCCTGGGCGCAGCCTAAGCACACCAAGTGCCACCGGCAACGCGCCTCGCCGTAACAGGACCGAGCAGTTCTCACCCCGGACCACCCCTCACGAGGCAGCCGCACCACCCCCAACCACCCCACCCCCACCTTCGGCGCGCGCAGCGCGCGGTAGCCCTAGCTACAAGTGGAGGGCCTCGGTTCCCCCACCGTATGGCCTGCCCGAAGGGCTACCACGCTTTGGGTCGGGTGCAGCCA
>NZ_JBBEGC010000027.1:0-75522 GCF_037401995.1 Saccharothrix sp. CCNWYY140 | reverse complement strand
GCCATACGGTGGGGGAACCGAGGCCCTCCACTTGTAGGTAACACCTACCGCGCGCTCCGCGCGCGAACAACCGCGCTACGCGCGGGAGGAGCGCGCAGCGTGCGCGGAAGAACGCGGCGTTGGGCGGACAGCCGGCATCGTCGTGTTCCCGAAACGCCCGTAGGGGGACGGCGCGATGCCGCCCCCCTAGGTCGGGACCCTCCGGTCGGGACCGGTGATCACATGTTGGTCATCAACCCGCCGTCGACGTAGTAGTCCGCGCCCACCACGTTCCCGGCACGCTCACTGGCCAGCAGCAGGACGACGTCCGCGACCTCCTCCGGCTTGCTGAACCGACCCGAAGCCGCCCGGCTGGCGACCTCCTTCATGAAGGCGTCGCCGTCGACGCCCGTGGCGCGGGTGAAGGCCGTCGCGATGCCGTCCTCGCGGGTCCACATGTCGGTGACGGTCGGGCCGGGGCTGACCGTGTTGACGCGGATGCCCTTGGGGCCGAACTCCTTGGACAGGGCCTTGGAGAAGTTGGTCATGGCCGCCTTGGAGGCGGTGTAGTCGTACACGTCCGGGTCGGGCAGGTAGGCCATCACCGAGCTGACGTTGACGATCGAGCCCTTGCCGCGCTCCAGCAGGAACGGCACCGCCGCGCGGCAGGTGCGGACGCCGGCGAGGAGGTTCATCGTCAGGCTCCACTCCCAGTCCGCGTCGGTGATGGACAGGAAGCCCTCGTTGCGGCGGACGACGCCGCCGAGGTTGTTGACCACGATGTCGAGGCCGCCGAAGCGGGCGACGGCCGCGTCCACCAGCTTGGCCGGACCCTCGGGCGAGGCCAGGTCGACGGCGACCGGGTGCACCGTCGGGTGGGTGGCGGCCAGCTCGGCGAGGGCGCCGGTGGTGGCCCCGCGGGCGCCGGCCGCGACGTGCACGCCCTCCTCCGCCAGCGCCCTGGTCACCGCGAGGCCGATGCCGCGGCTCGCGCCGGTCACCACGGCGACCTTGCCGGACAGGTGCAGGTCCATGTGGTACTCCTTTTGCACTTTTTTCGACTCGGAAAACACCCCTGGCGTTTTCTCAGCGTAGTGCCACAAAGGAGACCAAGCGGTTTCCACCGCCGAAAACAGGCACACTCCGTGCAGTCCACGATGCTCAACACCATTTTACCGGACCGCTTTTTCCGCCGACCGCGCCGGACTACCGTCGAGAATGCCACGAAAGGAGCACACAGTGCCCGAAGTCATTCACCACCCCGCCGGAAAGGGTCCGACGGTGTGGTTCGGCGACGCCGTCTACACCTTCAAGGCGACCACCGCGACCACCGGGGGCTCGCTCACCTTCGCCGAGGCGACCGTGCCGCCCGGCGGCGGACCGCCCCCGCACGTCCACCCCTCGACCGACGAGGCGTTCTTCATCCTCGGCGGGGAGCTGGAGTTCCTCAACGGCGAAGAGACGTTCCTCGCCGGCGAAGGCGACTTCGTCTGGGTGCCGCGCGGCACCCGCCACCGCTTCCGCAACGTCGGCCTGCACAACGCCCGGATGATCTTCCTGTTCTCGCCGGGCGCGGGCATGGAGGGGTTCTTCACCACCATCGGCACCGAGGCCAAGGCCGGCGTCGCCCCGCCGCCGCTGACCCCGGAGCAGATGAAGCAGATCGTCGAGCTGGCACCGCAGTTCGGCATCATGCTCTCTCCCCCGCCCGGCCAGGCGGCCTGACCGCCCCGCACAACCCCGCAAGACCCCCGCACGACCCGAGCGCGCACCCCGTACGACCCTCGCACCACCCGAGCGCGCACCCCGGAGGGCGCCGACGCACCGAGCGTCGGCGCCCTCCGGCGCGTCGGGCGCTTCACGTCTCCGGGGGTCGCGGCGCGTCCGCCTCCAGGATCGCCTCGGCCAACCGCCGCGCCCGCTTGGCCGGCCCGTGCGAGCCCAACGACTGGCTCGACGCGTGCAGCCCCTCGAACACCAACGTCAGCTGGTCGGCCAACTCGCCCGGATCGGCGACGTCCAGGCGCTCGACCAGCTCCCCGATGCTCTGCCGCACCCACGTCTTGGCCTGCACCGCGTTGCGGTGGGCGGCCAGTTCGGGGTCCGGGAACTCGGCCAGCGTCATCAGGAACGCGCAGCCGCGGCACAGGCCGGAGTCGACCTGGGCGAAGACCTCGTCGAAGATCGCGAGGATCTGGTCGCGCGGATCGGGTCCGGCGGCCCGCACAGCGGCGGCGAACAGCTCCCGGAACTCCTGGTCGGCGCGTTCGACGTACGCGCCCACCAAGGCGTCCTTGGAGGAGAACAGCCGGTACAGCGTCGTGGGCGCGACGCCGGCCTCGGCGGCGACCAGGTCGACGCCGGTCGCCCGAATCCCGTTCCAGTAGAACAGTTCCCCGGCGACCCGGAGCACGTGCGACCGGGTCTCGGCAGCGGATCTGTGCACGGTCTCCCCTCGCGGTTGCAATGTTAGGGATGGTTCCCTATAGTCTATCTCGGCGACGGCGCCCTGGCCACTCCCCGCCACTCCCCCTCCGGGCAAGACCCGGGCAAGGACACGGGCAGGTCGGTCGGCCGTTCCGCACCGCGATACGACAAGCACGCGATTCGACAAGGAAGGTGCTCATGAGTACCCAGCAAGCGGCGCCGAGCCAGGGCAGGACCAACCTGGCCCTCGCCACGCTGTTCTTAGGGACGTTCGTGCTGGGCAGTGCCGAACTGCTCGTGGTCGGCGTGCTCAACCTGATCGCGAACGACCTGCAAGTCTCCATTCCCGCCGCGGGCTCCCTGGTGACCGCCTACGCGCTGGGCCTGTCGGTCGGCGGTCCGATCCTGACCGCGCTGACCATCAAGCTGAACAAGAAGACGATCCTGCTGGCCGCGCTGGTCCTCTACATCCTGGGCAACCTGGTCCCGGTGCTGACGGAGAACTACGCGCTGTTCATCACGGTGCGCGCGTTCACCGGGTCGTTGCAGGGCCTGTTCGTCGGTGTGGCGATCGTGGCCGGCATCTCGATCGTGCCGCCGGAGCGCATCGGTCGCGCCATCGCCACGGTCATCGCCGGTTTCGCGGTCTCCGCGGCGCTGGGCGTGCCGCTGGGCACCCTGGTCGGCCAGAGCCTGGGCTGGCGCGGTTCGTTCCTGGCCGTCGTGATCCTCGGTGTCGTGGCCCTGATCGCCACCGTCGTGCTCGTCCCGTCGGTGCCCGGCAGCCCCGGCGGCGCGGGCAACCAGGCCAAGTACGCCTTCGCCCCGCGGGTGCTGGCCGTGCTGTTCCTGGTGTTCCTGGCGATGGCGGCCCAGTACTCGGCGCTGACCTACATCGTGCCGTTCCTGGAGAACGTCACCGGCATCTCCGGCGCCGCGATCAGCATCTTCCTGCTGGCCTACGGCGTGGCGACGGCGGTCGGCACGTTCGGCGGCGGCCGGTTCGCCGACAAGAGCGCCGCGCGCACCCTGATCGTCGCGACCATCGGTGTGGCGGTCTCCCTGCTGGCGCTGTACTTCGTCGGCGCGATCGCGTTCCTGGTGATCCTCGCGATGCTGGCCTGGGGCGTGTTCGGCTTCGGCATGGTGCCCTCGTTCCAGTACCGCGTGGTGAGCCTGGCCGGTCCCGGTGGCGCCCTGGCGTCCTCGCTGCCCGCCTCGGCGGTCAACGCGGGCATCGCGTTCGGCTCCATCATGGGCGGTGTGGCGATCGGCAGCTTCAGCCCGTCGTCCGCGGTGATCACCGGTGTGATCATCGCCGCGGTGGCCATCCCGGTCGCCTGGGCCACCAGCTTCCTCAAGCCCCCGGTGGTCGAGGAAGCCGCGGCCGAGCAGCCCGAGCCCGCCCCGGCCCCCGAGCCCGCCTGACCAGGGCTCACAGACCAACTGGCCAACCCCCGACGGGTACGGCGGTGATCGGCTCTCCGTGGCCGGCACCGCCGTACCCGTGTTTCTGCGATCGGAGCGAGATGCGCATCGGAGCGGTGTTCCCGCACACCGAGATCGGCGAGGACCCGGGCGCGGTCCGGGCCTGGGCCCAGGCGGTGGAGGAGATGGGCTTCCACCACGTGCTGGCCTTCGACCACGTGCTGGGCGCGAGCCCGCAGGGCCGTCCGGGCTGGGCCGGCTACACCGACCGGCACGCCTTCCACGAGCCCCTGGTGCTGTTCGGCTTCCTGGCGGGCGTCACCACGACGCTGGAGCTGACCACCGGCGTGCTGGTGCTGCCGCAGCGGCAGACCGCGCTGGTGGCCAAGCAGGCCGCGCAGGTGCACCTGCTCAGCGGCGGCCGGCTGCGCCTGGGCGTGGGCATCGGCTGGAACGAGGTCGAGTACCAGGCGCTGGGCGAGAACTTCCGCGACCGCGGCGCGCGCAGCGAGGAGCAGGTCCGCCTGCTGCGCGAGCTGTGGGCGCACCAGGCGATCGACTTCACCGGCCGCTGGCACCGGGTCGACCGGGCGGGCATCAACCCGCGGCCGGGTCCGGGCGCGATCCCGGTGTGGTTCGGCGGCTACGCCGAGGCGACGCTGCGCCGGGTCGGGCGGCTGGGTGACGGCTGGATGCCCCGGCGCTGGCCCGACGAGGTGGCGCACGAGCAGCTGGAACGCGTCCGCGGTTACGCCCGCGAGGCCGGCCGCGACCCGTCGGCCATCGGCTTCGAGACCCGCCTGACGCTGCCCGCGCTGCCGGAGTCGCAGCACGCCGCGTACGTGCGCGGGTGGCGGGACCTGGGCGCGACCCACCTGTCGGTCGACACGATGGCGATGGGCTTGTCCACAGTGGACCAGCACCTCGACGTCCTGCGCGACACGCTCAAGGCGATCCAGTCCACACTGGACTGAGCACACGGCGGCGCCCCACCCGAGACGTTCCGGGAGGGGCGCCGCCGCGGTCGCGGGGTCAGACCGCGGTGCGTGCCGCCGGCGCGCGCCGGCGGCGCTTGGGCCGCAGCAGCACCCACTCGACGAACACCAGGTGGATCATCATCGCGATGAACAGGCCCATCGCCTCGGCCAGCACGAACGTGTCGCGGGTGGCCGGGTAGGTCTCCGGCAGCAGCGCGCCCAGCAGGTCGATCTGGCCGTAGACGAACGGCCGCGCGGTGGCGATGCACGTCGTCAGCGCGACGCTGCGGAGCATCCACCGGCGGTGGTCGTCGAACCGGCGCTGCCGGGCCGCCCGCAGGCCGGCCAGCGAGCTGATCATCCACAGCACGCCCATCACGCCCAGGACCGTGCGCGGCCCGTGGCCGGAGGTCGCCAGGAACGCCACGGGGAAGGCCAGGATGCCCGAGGGGATCACGCCGAGCCCGAAGTAGACGTAACCGATGCGGCGGTGCCACTTCGGGTGGTTGTCGCGGAACCACGGCCACACCTGGACCCAGGCGGTGGCGATGGCGAACGCGCCGAAGATGACGTGCAGCGCGATGATCGGGTACTGCCAGGGCAGTTCCGGTCGGGCGGGCGCGGCCAGCGAGATGGACTCGTCGAAGATGAAGTAGCGCCAGCCGCCGGTGACCGCGAAGCCGACGCAGTACAGCGCCAGCGGCAGCACCCACCACTGGTCGCGCCACACCGAACGGGTCCGGCGGCCGGGTGCCACGCGGGCCGCGTCTTCCTGTTCGTCCACAGTTGTCATGGTTTTGTTGGTCTCCGATCGGGCACGGCGAGGGCGCCGGGCGTCGGGTGGGGTGAGGTGGGCCGGCGGACCCGCGCCGGGTGGCCGGGTCCGCCGGTGGCGCGGGTCAGGACTGGTTGACCACGGTGTAGCTGCCGGACGCGACGGTGGTCTTGTCGACCGCGGCCAGGAAGTCCTGGGTCTCGGGAGCGCCGAAGAAGCCG
Source organism: Saccharothrix sp. CCNWYY140 (assembly GCF_037401995.1). Taxonomy (NCBI): domain Bacteria; kingdom Bacillati; phylum Actinomycetota; class Actinomycetes; order Pseudonocardiales; family Pseudonocardiaceae; genus Saccharothrix; species Saccharothrix sp. CCNWYY140. The sequence goes on along the minus strand of NZ_JBBEGC010000027.1, from coordinate 69,715 downwards.
TTGATGGTGGCCTGGGCGTCCTCGGGGGTGGCCCAGTGCACGACCACGAACCACTCGCCGTCGGCGCTCACCGACGAGGAGCGGGACAGGAACCCGGGCCGCAGGGACATGTACTCGTAGTGGACCTTCTTGTCCCGCTCCCGGAAATCGGCTTCGGAGATCCCGTCCACGAGTCGGAAACGGATGTTCTCGACAACTGCCATGTCGTTCTAGCACCTCGTTTTCACCAAGCTGTCCGCCTTGCGCAAGAACAGCGGGCCGAGGCTCAAACTAACTTCCGGCGCGCTTTTGCGGCGTTGTCGAGGAATGCGCCGGAGCCACTTCGTGAGGTCTTCCACGCGCATTCTCGAACTCCGTGAGGTCGGCCGTTCTTGCCTCCCCGGAACAAGCCGACTACCGTGTCGGACGAGGAAGTTAGGGACCGTTCCACTACAGCACAGAAGAGGTACTCGTGGCCACCACCCCGACGGTGTCGTTCCAGCAAGCCCGACGCGCCCTCGACGCGGCCGTCGCCCGCGCCGAGCAGGTCGGCGCCCGGGTCGGCATCGCGGTCGTCGACCAGGGCGGCCACGTCCGCGCCCTGGTCCGCCTCGACGGCGCCAACCTGTTCGCCACCGACTGGGCCCTGGGCAAGGCCCGCACCGCCGCGCACAGCGGCATGCCCACCGACGAGTTCGGCCGCTTCGCCGCGAGCGACCCGACGATCGTGGCGGCCCTGCACTCCTCCCCCGGCTTCAACGTCCTGCCGGGCGGGGTCCCGATCGTCGTCAACGGCACCACGGCGGGCGCGATCGGCGTGGCGGGCGCACCGGGCAACGTCGAACGCGCCATCGCGGAGGCCGCGATCGCGGCGATGGGCGACTGAGGTCGAGGGCGGCGGCCCCGTCACCCCGGCCCGCCGCCGCCCTCCCTCGCGGAGAACCTGGCCCGTAGTTCGGCCGCCTGTGGCATGTGGAGTTCGTCGTAGAGGGCCAACGCTTCCCGCCAGGCCGTCCGCGCGAGGCCGAGGTTCCCGGCCTCTCTGTGGGTGTCGCCGAGGGCGTGCAGCGTGCGAGCAGTCTCGTAGCGGTCGTCCAGTGCCTCGTAGATCTCGGCCGACCGGGTGAACCAGTCAACGGCCTCGGCGTGTTGCCCGAGATCGGCATGGACCTGCCCCAGCCAACGCAGGCATACGGCCTCGTTCCAGCGGTTGTCGTTGTCGCGCATGATGGTCAGCGACTGGTGCAGGTAGTCGAGAGCTTCGTCGAACTGTGCACGTTCACGGCACACATCACCCAGAAAGCCGAGCATGAGCGCTTCGCCACGATGGTTGCCGATGGCGCGGAAGAGCGGTAGTGCCGCCTGGAAGTGTTCAACGGCAACGTCGAGCTTGCCCTTGGCCTTGTAGACGATGCCAAGCTCGTGCAGTGCGCCGGCCTCGTGGCGGACGTTGCCGAGCCGTCGGGCGAGGACGAGCTGCTGGAGGTTGACCACAGTGCACTCGTCCAACCGGCCGGCTTGGAAGAGGGCGTCGCCGAGGCCGGTGAGGGCGTCCAGTTCGAGGTTCGGGTCGCCCAGCCAGTTGGCACCGACGAGCGCGATCTCGCCCGCGGTGACCGCGTCCGACCTGCGGGCGCGGAGTGCGAGGTAGACGGAGACGGCACGCGGAAGTCGCGCGGCCAGGTCGTGGTGACCGTGGTCGGCGGCGAGGCGGGCGGCGGCGAGGATGTTGGCGATCTCCGCATCGCACCAGCGCAAGGCCTCGGCGCGGGTGTCGAACCTCAGGGGCGCGAGCGAGGGTGCGGGGAAGTCGAGCGGCATGTGCCACCCGTCGGGGTAGAGCAGGCAGTCCGCTGGGTAGGCGGTGTGCAGGTACCAGGTCAGGAGACGCCGCAGTGCCGCAGTGCGGTCGGCTTGCGAGTCGAGTTCACCAGCCCTGTCCGCCGCGTAGTCGCGGAGCAGGTCGTGGAACTGGAACCGGTTCGGCTCGACCTCGGTGAGCAGGTGACCGTTGGTCAACGTGTCCAGCAACGGCCGGACACCGCCGAGGGTGGTGCCAGACAGCGCGGCGGCGGTGTGCGTGCTGATCGTCGGGCCCGGGTGCAGGCCGAGGAGGCGGAACAATCGAGCCGCGTCCGCGGGCAAAGAGTGGTAGGACCAGCCGAACACCGTGCGGATCGTGGTGGCTTCGTCGTCCTTGACGGCCAGTGCGTCCAGCCGGTGTCGACCGGCCACTTCGGCGACGATGTCGGCGATGCGGTGGCGTGGGCGAGCGGCGACGCGTTCCGCCGCGATCCGCAGTGCCAACGGCAGTCCTGCACACCGGCGAGCCAGTTCGGTGGTCGCGTCCGGCTCCGCATCGGCGCGAGCCGGTCCGATGATCCGACGCAGGAGGCTGACCGCCTCGTCCAGGGGCAGTTGCCGCAGCTCGATGCGGCGCGCGCCGTCCCGGGCCACCAGGCCGGACAGCAGGTTGCGGCTGGTCACCAGCACGAGGCAGGTCGGGGTGTTGGGCAGCAGGGGCCGGATCTGGTCGACGTGGCTCGCGTTGTCCACCAGCACGAGCACCCGGCGGCCGGCCAGGAGCGACCGGTACAGCCCGGTCTTGCCGTCCAGGTCCTGTGGGATCGCCGATCCGGACACCCCCAGAGCCCGCAAGAAGCCGTCCAGCGCCTGATCGGGGGTCGACGGCGGGCTGGTGTCGTAGCTGTGGAGGTTGACGTGCAACTGCCCGTCCGGGAAGCGGTCGCGGACCCGGTGAGCCCAGTGCACGGCCAGAGAGGTCTTGCCCATGCCGCCGCTGCCGGCGATCGAGCTGATCACCACGGCGGTCTCCGGCCCACCTCCGAGCGACGAGTCGAGGTTCTCGAGTTCTTCGGTGCGTCCGGTGAACAGCGACACGTCGGGAGGCAGCGCGTTCGGGCGCAAGGGTGGTGCCGACGACGTCCCGAGCACGGTCAGGTTCTCGATGGATCCGGCCTGCACGACCATGCCAGGGACATCGCCATGAACGTGGTTGCGCGTGTTGTCCGTCGTGTCCGCCACGGTGTCGAGTGTGTCCGCACGTCGGTCGTCACGGGGAAAGACCGGTGGACCCCAACCCGAGTGGGGCAACGGCACCCGCACGACTGCGGCCCGCCTTCGGAGACGCCTCTAGCTGGAGCGTCCACTGTGGAGCGTCAGCCGTCAGCGGATCTGCTCACGGCAGCAAACCCGGCGGGAGCGGCCTCGGCACCGGCATCGTCGTGGGCATGACCACCACCGAGAAGCTGCCGCTGTTCGACCACCGGCTGCGCGAACGGTTCCTCGCCCAGCGCGTCCTGGTGCTCGACGGCGTGCTGGACGACGACAACGGGACCGTGCTGGCCACCCAGATGCTGTCCCTCGCGGGTGAGGACCCCGGCAAGGACATCGCCTTGTGGATCCACTCGCCAGGCGGCTCGGTGCCCGCCATGCTCGCCATCCGGGACGTCATGCGGCTGGTCCCGTGCGACGTGGCCACGCTCGCGCTCGGGTTGGCGTGCAGCGCCGGGCAGTTCCTGCTCTCCGCGGGCACGCCGGGCAAGCGGTTCGCCCTGCCGCACGCGCGCATCCTCATGCACCAGGGCTCCGCGGGCATCAGCGGGTCGGCGGTGGAGGTGCAGGTGCAGGCCGACGACCTGCGGCACACCCGCGACACCGTGCTCGGTCTGATCGCCGAGGACACCGGGCAGCCGGTCGAGCGGATCTTCGCCGACTCCCTGCACGACCGCTGGTTCACCACCGAGCAGGCCCGCGAGTACGGCTTCATCGACCACGTCGTGGGCAGCCTGGACCAGGTCCTGCCCGTCCGCACCCACGAGATCGGCCTGGGGGTCCGCGCATGAGCACCTACACCATCCCGAACGTGATCACGCGCAGCACCAACGGCGAGCGGATCATGGACGTCTACTCGCACCTGCTGTCCGAGCGGATCATCTACCTGGGCACCGCGATCGACTCCGGCGTGGCCAACGCGCTGATCGCCCAGCTGCTGTACCTGGAGGCGGACAACCCGGACCGCGAGATCAACCTCTACATCAACAACGAGGGCGGCGACCCGGCCGCGATGCTCGCCCTCTACGACACCATGCGCTACATCAAGGCCCCGGTGGCGACCACGTGCATCGGGCAGGCCGTGGCGACGGGCGCGGTGCTGCTGGCGGCGGGCCGGCCGGGGCACCGGTTCGTGCTGCCCCACACCCGGGTCGTGCTGCACCAGCCCGCGGCGCAGGGCCGGGGCACCATCCCCGACCTGATCCTCCAGGCCGACGAGGTGATCCGGGTGCGCACGCAGCTGGAGGAGATCCTGTCCCGGCACACCGGCCGCGACGTCGAGCAGCTGCGCCACGACACCGACCGGGACCGGGTCTTCGACGCGGCCGGCGCGGTCGCCTACGGACTCGCCGACCACGTCCTGGACCACCGCACCTGACGACAGGGCCGGGCCGCAGGCCGCTGGAAAGCCTCAGGCGGCCAGGAGAACGGGGCCGGCGGGGCGGTGGCCCGTGGCGCGGCGCATGTCGCCGGCGATGCCGATGAGCAGGTCGGCCAGGTCGACCCCGAGCGCACCGGTCACGGCGGCGATCATCTCGCTGGACGGCTCCTTGCGCCCGCGTTCGATCTCCGACAGGTACTGCGGCGAGATCCCGGCCCGTTCGGCGACGTCGACCAGCCGCCCGCCCTGCTCCTCCCGGGCCGCGCGCAGGCTGCGCCCCAGCAGGTCCCGCCACAACGGCTCCGGCTGGGGTGAGGTGTGCCGGAGGTCGCGGTCCTCGGCCGCGCGGCCCCCGGACGGTCGGGCGCGGTCCCGGTCGCGTTCTCGGGTGAAGGGAAGGATCTCCGCCATACCGTCATCCTGACGGGCCACTCACCCCCGCGGACGCCCATTCCGCTGTTGGCAGAACGGCACCGAAGAATCCGGGCCGGAACGGGTGCGGCGCGTGCACCCGTGCCGGCCCGGAAGCCTGATGAGCCCCTCTAGAACGCGGCCTGCGCGACCAAAGCCGACACTGCCGCCTTCGCGATGGGTTCGTCCTCGCCCGCCGGGCCACCGGACACGCCGATCGCCCCGATCACCGCGCCTTCGCGCACGATGGGCACGCCGCCGGGCACCACGGTGATGCCCGGTTGCGTGGACAGGCCGGCCAGCAGCGCCGGGTCGCCGGTCAGGAACTCGCCCAGGCCGCTGGTGTCGAAGCCCAGGCCCGCGGCGGTGACCGCCTTGCCCGTGGCCAGCGACAGGGTCAGGAACGTGGCGCCGTCCGCGCGGGCCGCGGCCTTGGTGTGGCCGCCCTCGTCGACGACGGCGACCGCCGCCTGCACGCCCAGGTGCTCGGCGTGCTCCAGTGCCGCGTCCAGCAGTCGGCGGGCATCCTGGAGGGACAGTGCGCTCACGTTCGCTCCTCGATCGGGTCGGTAACCCGAAGCCTACGTTAGGGAACTATCCCTATCAACCCCTCTCCGGACCCCGAACATGGTGATGTCGTCGAACTGCTCCGCGCCCTCGACGTGGCGGCGCAGGGCGTCGTCCACCGAGTCGAGCATGTCCTCCACCGACCGGCCCGGACCGAGCGCGCGTAGCATCGCGTCCGTGCCGAACTGCGCGCCAGCGACGTCGCGGGCCTCCACCACCCCGTCGGTGTAGGCGAACAGCGCGTCGCCGGGGTTGAGGAACACCCGCGCGGGCGCGTACTCGCTGTCCGCCGACAGGCCCAGGGCCGGGCCGGTCGGGCGCAACGGTGTGCGGGTGCCGTCCGCGCGCACCACCACGGGCGGGTTGTGGCCGCAGTTCAGGTAGACCAGGCCACCGGACAGCGGGTCGAGCACGCCGAAGAAGACGGTGGCGAAGTAGCCCTGCTTGAGGTGGTGGCCGACCAGGTAGCGGTTGGTGTCCACCACGGACTGCACGAGCGGCCCGGTGCCGAAGGCCAGGCGCGGCGACAGCGCGGACCCGGCGGCGAGGGTGGCGGGGGTGTGCTCGGCGCTGTGCCGCAACAGGGTCCGGATCAGCGCCATGAACAGCGCCGCGCCGATCCCCTTGTCGCACACGTCGGCCACCACGAACCCCAGCCGCCGCCCGTCGAGCAGTTCGAACACGTCGTAGAAGTCGCCGGAGACCATCCGCGCCGGCCGGAACCGCGCCCCCAGCTCCCAGCCGGGTGGCTTGGGCAGGACGTCGGGCAGGAAACCGGCCTGGAGGTCGTGCGCCACGAACAGGTCGCGCTCGTACTCGCGCACGGTCTCCTCCACCGCGAGCCGCTCGCCGCGCGCGGTGAGCCGACCGCGTTCCCACGCCGAGACGATCCGGCCGCGCAGCAGGACCGGCGAGTACGGCGGGGCCACGAACTCGAACCCGGCGCGCACGCACGCCTCCAGCGCGCCCAGGTCGCCGTCGTCGAACACCATCGCGCCCGGCGCGCCCGCCTCCCGCGCGCGGCGGCTGAGCAGCGCGACCCGGGGCAGGCCGAGGGAGGCGGCCAGCAGCACGACGTCCGGGCGGCCGAGGTCGTCGGCGACGTCGGCGGGCTGGGCGGCGGTCACGTCGAACCCGGCGGCGGACAGGCCCTCGCGCAGGGCCGGGTGGGCGTCCCCGATCAGCAGGACCGCCCGAGTCGCGCGTTCGACCACCGACAGGCGCACCTCAGCCCCCAGCCCCGCCGTGGCCTCCGGCCCCCGGTTCCATTGTCCCACGGGGCACCGACAATCCGGGGGTTCCCTCGGGCGCCGACAATCCGGAGGGTCCCTCGGGCGCCGACGAATCGCGGTGGATGACGAGGGTGGTGCGGTTGCGGTCGTCCACCCGGTCGTAGAGCAGTTCGTCGACGCCCGAGTGCACCAGGAACAGCCCCAGGCCGCCGGGGGTGCGGTCCTCCGGGTCGGTGGCGAGCACGGCCGACGGGTCGTGGGACCGCGGGTCGAAGAAGGGCGCGCCGTCCTCCAGCACCACCCACACGCGGTCCTCGTCCACCCCGCCGCACAGGTGGACCACGTCCGCGCCGCCGTGCGTGACGGCGTTGGTGGCGATCTCGTCGGCGGCCAGCCGCAGCCGGTAGGCCCGGGTCCGGTCCAGCCCGGCGCGGGCCGCCAGGTCGCGGACCAGCGCCGCGACCTGGCGGCCGATCGTGGTGGCGGTGGACGGGATCACACCGGCTCCTGCATCACCACGCTGCGGTCGAAGCCGGTCAGCCGGATCGTCTCGGCCACCTCCGGCCGCGCGCCGACCACCACGATCTCCACGCCGCGCCCCAGCCGCTGGTGCGCGAACACCAGGCTGCGCAGACCGGCCGACGACAGGTAGGTCAGCTGGTCCATCAGCAGCACCAGCCGGGTCAGCGGCTGCGCGGACACCTCCGCGATCACCCGGTTGAGCTGCCCGGCCGACTTGGCCGCCAGCTCACCGCGCAACCGGATCGTGGCCGTCCCGTCCCACACGTGGCTCTTCGCCTCGAACGCCATCCCCGTTCACCCTTTCCGTAGATGCGGCCGGATCCGAAGACGCGACCAGCACGACCACCGACCGCGGCCCGAGCCGCACCGGGCCGTCGACCGGCGGCTCCTCCCCCGGCTCGTGCACGACACCGGCCCCGGTGTCGGCGAACAACCGCCAGTTCCCTTCCGGCAGCACGACCTCCACGCCTTCCCAGTGCGCGTTGGCCGCCACGTACACCCGGTCCTCGCCGCAGCACAGCTCCGCCGCCAGCAGGCGGCTGCCGCCCGACCAGTCCGGCTCCTCCGGCGCCAACCCGTGCCACACCACGTCCCGCCCGCCGGCGAGGTGCCCGCGTCGGCGCAGCGCCGGGTGCGCCTGGCGGAACGCGATCGCGCGCCGGGTGAACTCGACCAGCGACTCGTTGCGCTCGACCAGGTCCCAGTCGAACCACGACAGCTCCGAGTCGTGGCAGTACGCGTTGTTGTTGCCCCGTTGCGTGCGCCCGGCCTCGTCACCGGCCAGCAGCATCGGCACGCCCTGGCTGGTCAACAACAGCAGCAACGCGTTGCGCACCTGGCGGTCGCGCAACTCCAGCACGGCGGGGTCGTCGGTCGGGCCTTCGACACCGCAGTTCCACGAGTGGTTGCCGTCGTCGCCGTCGCGGCCGTCCTCGCCGTTGGCCTCGTTGTGCTTCTCGTTGTAGGACACCAGGTCCGCCAGGGTGAACCCGTCGTGCGCGGTGACGAAGTTGACCGACGCGGCGGGCTCGCGGTCGCCGTAGAGGTCGGGCGAGCCGATCAACCGGGTCGCCATTTCCCCCACCACGCCGGAGTCGCCCTTGATGAACCGCCGCAGCACGTCCCGGTAGCGGCCGTTCCACTCGGCGAAGCGCCGGTAGCCGGGGAACGTGCCGACCTGGTAGAGCCCGGCCGCGTCCCACGCCTCGGCGATCAGCTTGCAGTCGCGCAGCACCGGGTCGTTGGCCAGCGCCTGCACCAGCGGCGGGTCGGCCAGCACGGTCCCGTCCGGGCCGCGCGAGAGGATCGCGGCCAGGTCGAAGCGGAACCCGTCGACGTGGTACTCCGAGGCCCAGTAGCGCAGGCAGTCCAGCACGAACCCGCGGACCACGGGGTCGTTGCAGTCGACGGTGTTGCCGGTGCCGCTGAAGTTGTAGTACCCGCCGTCGGGCGTGAGCATGTAGTACGTGCGGTTGTCCAGGCCGCGGAACGAGATCGTCGGCCCGTGCTCGTTGCCCTCGGCGGTGTGGTTGAACACCACGTCCAGCACGACCTCGATGCCCGCCCGGTGCAGCTGCTTGACCAGGTCCTTGAGCTCGTCCACGGCGGAGGGCCCGGCGGCGAAGGACTGCTTGGGCGCGAAGAACCCGACCGTGCTGTAACCCCAGTAGTTGTACCACCAGGTGTCGGTCTCGGGGTCGTGGCGGGAGTTGGTGAACTCGTCGAACTCGAACACCGGCATCAGCTCGACGCAGTTGACGCCCAGCCGCTTGAGGTACGGGATCTTCTCGGCCAGCCCCGCGTACGTGCCGGGGTGCGCGACCCCGGAGTTGGGGTGGCGGGTGAACCCGCGCACGTGCGCCTCGTAGACCACCAGGTCCTCGTGGGCGATGCCGGGCCGCCGGTCGCCGGCCCAGTCGAACTCGTCGCGCACCACCCGCGAGCGCCACGGCGTCGGCCCGTAGAGCACCGGCCGCGAACCCCAGACCTCCGCGCCCGCCAACGCCTTCGCGTACGGGTCGGCGATCACCACCGTGGGGTCGAACCGGTGCCCGGCGGCCGGGTCGTACGGGCCGTCGACGCGGTAGCCGTACTCGACCTCGTCGGGGTCGATGCCCAGCACCGTGATCGCCCACGCCCCGCCGACCCGGAAGTCCTGCGGGATGGGCAGCTCCGCCATCGGCCGCGCCACCCCGCGCGGGTAGAGCACCAGGGTGACCGCCGTGGCGTGGTTGGACGGCACGGCGAAGTTCACCCCGCCGGGCACCGGGGTGGCGCCGAACGGCAACGGCCGCCCGGCGCGCACCTCGAACCCGGAGTTCCACCGCGTCGGCAGCTCCACAGTGGACACTTCAGCGCCCTTCCACCGGCGCCAGGTGCGCCCGCACCGTCAGGGCCTCGGTCGCGTCCGGCAGGTTCACCGTCATCGCGACCGGGTCGAAGTCGGCGTGCGGCCGACCGTCGACCTCCACCCACTCCAGCCGGGCGGACCCGGCGGGCAGGGCGTCCGGCGCGACCCGCAGGACGCGGTCCTTGAACCCGTCCGGGCGCGGCTTGAACCACAACGTGAGCGGACCCGTGCCCTGGAGCAAGCGACCGTACACAGTGGACAGGAACGCCAGCTCCGCCGCGTGGTACATGGACATGGAGTGGCTGCCCTTGAGCCGTTCGGTGCCCAGCAGGTACGGGTGGCCGTCGGCGAGGACGTTGAAGTACACGCCGCCCTCGTCGTGGTCGAGGAAGAAGGCGTTGTAGAACGCCGCCGCCTCCCGGCCGTGGCGGACGAACTCCTCGTCACCGGTGGTGCCGGCGAGGATCAGGTAGGCCAGGATCGCCTGCTCCTGCTGCCACCACGCCTTGCGGTCGTGCCAGGTCAACCGGTGGGTGTCCTGGCCGACACCGAGCACCCGCTGCACCACGTCGTACCAGCCGCCCCGCCGCCGGTCGGCGCCGTAGGCGGGCAGGGAACGCGCGATGCGGTCGGCGAGGGTGGTGTAGGACTCCTTGCCGCGCAGGGCGTTCATCCGCGTGAGGTTCCACGCGATCTTGAGGTTGTGCCCCACCACCGCCCGGTCCTGCTGCCAGCCCCAGGTGCGGTCGGGCGTCCAGTCGCCGTGGAACCGCTCCTGCACGAACGGGCTGGTGGCGTCGGGGAAGTGGTCGACGATGAGGTCGAAGGTCTCCTCCAGCATCCGCAGGTGCCGCTCGTCGCCGGTGGCCAGGTACAGGTTGATCAGGTAGGCCGGGGCGTGGTCGCCGATCGAGTTCCAGTTCTTGCGCGACCGGTTGGGGCCCAGCGACTCGTGGTGCGGGCTGAGCAGGATCGGGTCGATGTGGGAGTAGTACCCACCGCGCACCGGGTCCTTGAAGAACTTCTCGAACAGCCGCAGTGTGCCGTCGATGTCCGAGGCGATGCGCGGGTCGCCGGTGACGCGGTAGGTCTGCGTCGGGCCGACCAGGGCGTAGATCTGCTCGTAGGCGGGGATGGACCCGGCGTCGTCGGCGAACTCCGAGGCGAAGCACCGCGACTGGACGCCGTCGCGCACGTCGATCCCGTGGTACCAGTAGACGACGTCCTCGTCCCGGTCCACGAACCGCATGTTCTCGCGCAGGTACTCCGTGCCCGCCTCGGCGACGCCCAGGAAGTCCTCGTCGCCGGTGAGCATGTACGCGCTGGCCATGCCGTAGACCAGGCGGGAGACGGTGTCGGTCTCCTGCACGTGGTCGTCGGCCTTGTCCCCGCCCAGCCGCAGCACCGTGCGGTAGTCGGCGAAGTCGACCGGGTTGGCCGCGCCGAACTGGGCGTGCCGGTAGAACCGGGCCAGCTCGGCCAGCTGGCGCGGCCACCAGTCGGCTTCCTCGAACCGGTAGGCCAGGCCCGGCCCGACCAGCACGACCCGCTTGGCGTCGAAGGTGACGTGGCCGCGCTCGGGGTAGTACAGGCCGTGCACGAACACGTGCCGGCCGGGCACCAGCACGTCGATCATCGGCTCGGACACGGCCTGGGCCGGTTCGCCCAGGTTGCGGATCATCTCGGCGTACGTGTCCCGGGTGATCCGCGCGCGCACCGCGGAGCCGTCGCTGGTGCGCAGGTCCAGCGCGCCGCGGGTCGGGTCGAACGCCACCACGTACCCGGCGACCAGGTCGGAGAAGACGAAGTCGGTCATTGCGGCGTCACCCCGATCCCGCGCAGCATCCGCTGCCGGCTGCGCATGCTGCCCACGGGGGTGCGGGCGGCGATGAGGTCGATGAGCGTGCGGGCGAACAGGTGCGCGGCGTCGGCGCTGCGGCCGGTGACCAGGTCGCCGTCGACCACCACGTCCTGGTCGGTGTAGACCGCGCCCATGTTGCGCACGTCGCCGATCAGGTTGTTGTGGCAGGTGACCCGGCGGCCCGCGACCACCTCGGCGATGGGGCTGACCAGCCACATGCCGTGGCAGATGATGCCCTTGAGCACACCGGGCTCGGCGAAGGCGCGTTGCAGCAGTTGGACGGCGGGCGCGAGGGTCCGGACGTCCTCGCTGTAGCGCAGGCGGTCCGACACCATGCCCGAGGGCACGATCACCGCGTCGTAGCGGCGCAGGCGGGCGTCGTCCACCGCCTCCAGGTCACCGGAGACGGTGAGCGGCACCTGGTACTCGTGGCCGGTGAAGGTGATCGACTCCTGGCCCCACAGGCGGGTCAGGTACTCGATGGTCGCGCCCTCCTCGGCGAACCTGCGCTCGTAGTAGTGGATCTCCGGCTCGACGTAGTCGGTCTCCATCAGGATCGCGACCGTGCGGCCGGACAGGCGGCCGTTCTCGCGACGGGGCAGTGTGGGCATCGGCGGCGGCCTACTTCGTCACCAGGTCGACCAGGAACGGACCGGTGGCGGTGAGCATCCGCCGCACCGCGCCCGCGACCTGGCTGGGCTTCTCCACCCGCATCGCGTCCACGCCCATCGCCCGCGCCAGCTCGACGAACCCGATCTCCGGGCGGCCCAGGTCGAAGCCCGAGGGGTACTCGTGGCGGTCGATGCCGCGCTCGGACCAGTACTGCTCGATGTTGAGGTCCAGCAGCTCGTAGCGGTGGTTGTTGCAGATGACGAACTTGGCGTTGATGCCCTCGCGGGCGGCGGTCCACAGCGCCTGGATGGTGTACATGCTGCCGCCGTCGCCGGTGAACCCGATGACCTCGGCGTCCGGGCGGGCCATCTTCGCGCCGATCGCGCCGGGGATGCCGATGCCCAGCGACCCGCCGCGGGTGGAGAAGTAGTTGCCCACCACACGCGGGGGCAGGTACTTGGTCAGCGCGGGCGAGGCGGTGAGGGCCTCGTCGAAGACGACCAGGTCGCTGCCGCCCTGCTCGGCGAGCTCCGAGGCGAACAGCTCCATCATCGGCGCGTTCTGCTCGGGCCGGGGACGGCGCCACACGGCCGAGGAGCGGGCGGTGGGCCGGCGGCCGGCGGCGGTGAGCCGTTCGACCAGGCCCGCCAGGGCGTGCTTGGGGTCGGCGGCCAGGGCCACGTCCACCGGGTGGTTCTTGGCGATCTCGTAGGTGTCCAGGTCGATGTGCACGATCCGGGCGTCGGGCCGGAACGGGTTGTGCAGCGAGGGGAACACCTCGGGGAAGACGTAGGTGCCCACGATCAGCACCGCGTCCGCGTCGGCGACGATCCCCGCGCTGCGGGTGCCGAACATGTGCCCGAGCTGGCCCTGCCACAGCGGGTGGGTGTTGTCCATGTTCAGCTCGGAGCTGTCCACGCCCCACACGGGCGCGTCGAGCAGTTCGGCGACCCGGGTCAGCTCCTCCTGCGCGCCGGAGACGGCCACGCCGTCACCCAGCAGGATCATCGGGTGGTAGGCCCCGCTGAGCGCCTCGACCGCCCGGTCCAGCTCGGCGGCGACGGGCACGACGGCCTGGCTGGGGATCGTGGACGGGACGGCGGGCTCGGTGTTCTCCGCGTCCAGCACGTCCATCGGCAGCGCCACGAACACCGGCCCGCGCGGGGCGGTCATCGCGGTCTTCACCGCGCGGCGCAGGGTGCGCAGCAGGGACGACGGGTGGGTGACGCGGGTGGCCCACTTGGTCACCGGCTTGGCCATCGCGACCAGGTCGGTGGCCATCTGGGAGTCCATCGCGTCGTAGGCCACGCCGGCTTCGCCCGCGATGACGACCAGCGGCGAGTGACCGCGCATGGCCTGGTACAGCATGCCGATGCCGTTGCCCAGGCCGACCCCGGTGTGCAACTGGACCAGCGCGGGGCCGGCGGTGGCGCGGGCGTAGCCGTCGGCCATCGCGATCGCGACGGTCTCCTGCAACGCCAGCACGTACTCGAAGCCCGGCACCCCCTCCAGGATGTCGAGGAAGCCCTCCTCCACCGTCCCCGGGTTGCCGAACATCCGGGTGAAGCCATCGGCGGCGAACTGCTCGAAGATGGCGACCTTGCCCGGCCTTGCGGTCATGGCCGTGTTTCCTTCCGATTCGTGGTGTCAGCGGTCCGGTTGGTCCGCCGGCGGGTGCATCCGCCGAAGGCGCGTTGCGGTGGGGCTCGTGCGAGGGGTGGCTTGGCGGGGGTGGCGGGCGGGGAGACCGGTGCCCTCCCTGGAATCCGGCACCCCACCCGACTCGGGTTCCGCCACGCCGGCGACGCTCGCCCGGATGTCGAACCTCGCCCCGGCCGGGGAACCCACCCCCGGCCGGGGACCTCACCCCCGCGCGAACCCTTCCGGCTCGGCTCTTTAGAAGCCGAAGCGGCGCAGGCCCGACTCGAGGACCTCGACGAGCTTCTCGCCGGCCGGGAACGAGTCCGGCGTGGAGCGCGCGGTGATGAACGGGTAGTCCACGATCACCGAGACCTCCTTGCCGACGTTGCCGTGGTACTGGCCGTCGGGGCCGGTGGCGTCGCGCAGGATGTACTCCAGCGGGTACGGCGGCGGGCCCATGTTGAAGTCCACGCCGATGAAGCCGGTGCCGTCCTTGTAGTCGTACTCCTTGCAGTGACCGGTGACGTGCTTGCCCCAGATGATGGACTTGCGGTCTTCCCAGTCGCGCGCGAAGGCCAGGGGGGCGACGCCGTAGCACTCGCCGACGATGGGCTTGTCCGCGCGCAGGAACGCCAGGATCAGCTCGTGCAGGCGCTCGTTGTTGGCCAGGTCCACGATCGGACCGGAGCCGCCGACGATGACCAGCGCGTCGAACTGCTTGATGTCCTCGTCCAGGTTGGACAGTTCGCGGTTGTAGGCCTCGATCTTGCGCAGGTAGTCCGGCTCGCTGAAGTACGGCCGGTCCGGGATCCACTCGGCGAGGCTGATCGGGTTGTCCAGGCGGGACGACTCGTCCAGCTCCTTGGCCGCCACCGCGACCTCCGGCGTGGTCACCGACCGGCCCAGGGGCGGGTCGATGTAACCGGGGTCGAGGCTGGGCGGCAGGGCGCGGGCCCGCGCGCCGGTGGGCGTCGCGAAGACCGACTGGTAGCCCTGCTCGTCGAACGTGGCCACCGGGCCGAGCAGTTCCTCGCCCCAGTAGCCGTATTCCGAGAGGACGATCAGAATCTTCTTCGTCATCGTTTCTCCGTGGCTGGTGGTCGGCAGGGGTGGTGAATTGTCCTGCCGAGGAGAAGCTTCGCCGCCACAGCGCCCCGCAACAAGGAACGACCACCCCTGCCGCCTCACTCCGTGCAGTGGGGCCCGGAGTTAACGCGAAACCCCTACCAGCACCTTCGACCGATACTTCGTCATCTCGGGGTGGTTGGGGACAAACTCGCTGGTCGCGGACTTTCCGAACCGATCGAGCGCGGGAAAACGCCATGTCAGGTGTGCGGCATCCTTTTGTTCGATCCCATCGGAAAGGACGGCAGCAATGTCCGGCCGAATCTATGTCGAAGATGTCACGCCGGTGGTCGCCGCGGGGCGCTATCCCGCGAAAGCGGTCGTCGGCGAACACGTCCCGGTGACGGCGGCGATCTGGCGGGAGGGGCACGACGCGGCGGGCGCGACCGTCGTGTGGCGCGGCCCCGGCGACCGGGGACCCCGGCACACCCGCCTGGCCCTGGTCGACGCGGGCGCGGACCGCTGGTCCGCCGCCATCGCGCCCGACGCGCCCGGCCCGTGGACGTTCCGGGTGGACGCCTGGTCCGACCCGTGGTCCACCTGGGAGCACGCGGTGCGCGCCAAGCTGGAGGCGGGCCAGGGTCCCGACGAGCTGGCCAACGACCTGGCCACCGGCGTGCGGTTGCTGCGCCGGGCGGCGCTGCTCAAGCGGCCCCGCGAGGAGCGGGACGCGCTGCTGGAGGCGGCGACCGTGCTGGCCGACGAGTCCCTGCCGCCGGGCCGCCGCGTGGCGCCCGCGCTCGACCGGGCCATCGCGAAAGCGTTGTGGGAACGGCCGTTGCGCGAGCTGGTCACCAAGGGCGAGACCCACCAGCTGTGGGTGGACCGCGACCGCGCCCTGTTCGGGTCGTGGTACGAGTTCTTCCCGCGCTCCACGGGCGGGTGGGACGCCGAGGGCAACCCCGTGCACGGCACGCTGGCCACCGCCGCCGAGTCCCTGGACCGCATCGCGCGCATGGGGTTCGACGTGGTGTACCTGCCGCCCATCCACCCCATCGGCGAGGTCAACCGCAAGGGCCGCAACAACACCCTGACCGCCGAGCCCGGCGACGTCGGCTCACCGTGGGCGATCGGGTCGAAGGACGGCGGCCACGACGCCGTGCACCCCGACCTGGGCACCCTGGTGGACTTCAAGGCCTTCGTCGAACGCGCCCACGACCTCGGGCTGGAAGTGGCGCTGGACCTGGCGTTGCAGTGCGCGCCCGACCACCCGTGGGTCGCCGAGCACCCCGAGTGGTTCACCACCCGCCCCGACGGCAGCATCGCCTACGCCGAGAACCCGCCGAAGAAGTACCAGGACATCTACCCGCTCAACTTCGACAACGACCCCGAGGGCCTGCGCGCGGAGATCCTGCGCGTGGTCACCCACTGGATCGACTACGGGGTGCGGATCTTCCGGGTCGACAACCCGCACACCAAGCCGCCGGACTTCTGGCACTGGCTGATCTGGGAGGTCAAGCGCCGCCACCCGGACGTGCTGTTCCTGGCCGAGGCGTTCACCCGGCCCGCCCGCCTGTACGGGTTGGCGCGCCTGGGTTTCGACCAGTCCTACACCTACTTCACCTGGCGCGACACCAAGGCCGAGCTGACCGACTTCGGCCGCGAGATCGCCGCCCACGCCCACGAGGCGCGGCCCAACCTGTTCGTCACCACCCCGGACATCCTGCCGACGAGCCTTCAACTCGGTCTGCCCGCGATGTCCGCCCTCCGCGCGGCCCTGGCGGCCACCCTCGCCCCGACCTGGGGCGTCTACTCGGGTTTCGAACTGAACGAGCACGACCCCCTCAAGGGCGAGGAGTTCCTGGACTCGGAGAAGTACGAACTGCGCCCCCGCGACTTCGAGCGCGCCCGCGCCGAAGGCCGCTCGCTGGAACCGTGGCTGGCCAAGCTCAACGCCATCCGCCGCGCCCACCCGGCGCTGCGGCGACTGCGTGAACTGACCTTCCACGAGGTCGACAACGACGCCTTGATCGCCTACTCGAAGACCGACCCCGCCACCGGCGACACCGTCGTGTGCGTGGTCACGCTCGACCCCCACAGCCCGCAGGAAGGAACCCTGCGGCTGGACCTGGAAGCCCTCGGCCTGGCCGACCGCTTCCCCGCCCACGACGAGGTCACCGGCCAGACCTGGCGCTGGGGCGCCGAGAACTACGTCCGGCTGGACCCCGCCACCGCCGTGGCCCACATCGTCGACGTCGGCCGCCCCGCACGTCGTCCCTCGGAAGGAGCCTGACCATGTCGGACTGGTTCAAGCGGTCTGTGTTCTACGAGGTGCTGGTCAGCGCGTTCGCCGACGCCAACGGTGACGGCATCGGCGACCTCGCCGGCCTGGAGTCCAAACTGGACTACCTGGAGTGGCTGGGCGTGGACTGCCTGTGGCTGCCGCCCTTCTACGCCTCCCCGATGAACGACGGCGGCTACGACATCAGCGACTTCCGCGCCGTGCGCCCGGAATTCGGCGACCTGCACGACTTCGTGAGCCTGCTGGACTCCGCGCACCGCCGCGGCATGAAGGTCATCACCGACCTGGTCATGAACCACACCTCCTCCGAGCACCCGTGGTTCCAGGAATCGCGGCGCGACCCGAACGGGCCGTTCGGCGACTTCTACGTGTGGAGCGACACCGACCAGCGCTACGACGACACCCGGATCATCTTCATCGACACCGAGAAGTCCAACTGGACCTGGGACGCCGAGCGCGGCCAGTTCTACTGGCACCGCTTCTTCTCCCACCAGCCCGACCTCAACTACGACAACCCGGCCGTGCAGCAGGCGATGCTGGACGTGCTGCGGTTCTGGCTGGACCTCGGCATCGACGGGTTCCGCCTGGACGCCGTGCCCTACCTGTTCGAACGCGACGGCACCAACTGCGAGAACCTGCCCGAGACCCACGAGTTCCTCAAGCTGGTGCGCAAGGTCGTCGACGACGAGTACCCCGGCCGGGTCCTGCTCGCCGAGGCCAACCAGTGGCCGGCCGACGTGGCCCACTACTTCGGCGACCCCGAGGTCGGCGGCGACGAGTGCCACATGGCCTTCCACTTCCCGCTCATGCCGCGGCTGTTCATGGCCCTGCGCAAGGAATCCGCGCTGCCGGTGTCGGAGATCCTCGCCCGCACGCCCGACATCCCGGCGAACGCGCAGTGGGGCATCTTCCTGCGCAACCACGACGAGCTGACCCTGGAGATGGTCAGCGACGACGAACGCGACTACATGTACGCCGAGTACGCCCCCGACCCGCGCATGAAGGCCAACGTCGGCATCCGCCGCCGCCTGGCCCCCCTGCTGGACAACGACCGCGGCCAGCACCAACTGCTCACCGCGCTCCTGCTGTCCTTACCCGGCTCTCCCGTCCTCTACTACGGGGACGAGATCGGCATGGGCGACAACATCTGGCTCAAGGACCGCGACGGCGTCCGCACCCCCATGCAGTGGACCCCCGACCGCAACGCCGGGTTCTCCACCGCCGACCCCGGCAAGCTGTGCCTGCCCGTGGTCAGCGACGCCGTCTACGGCTACCAGGCGGTCAACGTCGAAGCCCAG
Source organism: Saccharothrix sp. CCNWYY140 (assembly GCF_037401995.1). NCBI lineage: Bacteria > Bacillati > Actinomycetota > Actinomycetes > Pseudonocardiales > Pseudonocardiaceae > Saccharothrix > Saccharothrix sp. CCNWYY140. The sequence continues at coordinate 51,419 of NZ_JBBEGC010000027.1, read as the reverse complement.
CGCTCGCACAGCGCCTCCCTGCTGCACTGGACCCGCGACCTGCTCGCCGTGCGCCGCCAGGAGGAGGCCTTCGGGCTCGGCGCGTTCCGCGAGGTCGACGTCGACAACACCGCCGCCTTCGCCTACCTGCGCGAACACGGCGACACCACCCTGCTGTGCGTCTTCAACTTCTCCTCCCACCCGCAGCCGGTCGAGATCAAGCTGCGCGGCCTCGACGGCCTGGTCCCGGTCGAGCTGACCGGCGGCGCGCGCTTCCCCCGCGTCACCGCCGAGCGCTACCAGCTCACCCTGCCCGGCCACGGCTTCTACTGGTTCCGCCTGGAGGCGTCATGAACACCGCGGTCGACACCCTCGGCACGGCCCTGGCCCGGTGGCTGGTCGGCCAGCGCTGGTACGCGGGCACCGAGGTCGGCGACGTCCGCGTCGAGCGGGCCACCACCCTCGTCCACGGCGACCCCACCCTGCTGCACCTGCTCGTCGAGGTCGACGGGGAGCGCTACCAGCTCCTGCTGGGCCGACGCGCCACCCTGCCCGAGCACCTGACCGACGTGTGGATCTGCGACACCCCCGAAGGCGCGGTGTACGCGGCCACCCACGACGGCGAACTGATGTCCCACCTGCTCGGCGCGCTGCGCGACCGGGCGGGCGGCCCCGGGCCGGCGTTCGAACCCGAGCCCGGCACCCACGTCGTGCACGGCCTGCCCGCCCGCGTGGTCGCCGTCGAGCAGAGCAACACCTCCCTGGTCTTCGGCGACCGGCACATCCTCAAGCTGTTCCGCCGCGTCCAGGCCGGCCCCCACCCCGACGTCGACCTGCACCGCGCCCTGCACGACGTCGGCGCGCAGCACGTGGCCCGCCTCCAGGGCGTGGTCACCGCCCACCTCGACGGCCGGGCCGCCGTGCTGGGCGTGCTCCAGGAGTACCTGCCCGAGTGCCACGACGGCTGGACCCTGGCCACCACCGGCGACCGCGACGCCTTCGTCCCGCAGGCCGCCGAACTGGGCCGCAGCGTCGCCCGCGTGCACGCCGCCCTGGCCCGCGCGTTCGGCGCGCGCAACCCCGCGGTCAGCGACCTGCACGACACCGCCGACCGCCTGCACCAGCGGCTGACCGCCCTGGGCGTCCCCGAACTGGCGCCGCACGAACCCGCCATCCGGGCCGCCTACGACCGGCTGCGCACCCTGCGCGGACCGTTCGTCCTGCAACGCGTGCACGGCGACCTGCACCTGGGCCAGGCCCTGCACACCAACGGCCGCTGGACGCTCATCGACTTCGAAGGCGAACCCGGCCGCCCCCTGGAGGAACGCAACGCGCCCCGCCACGCCCTCCAGGACGTCGCCACCATGCTGCGGTCCTTCGACTACGCCGCCCACCACGGCGACCCCGACCCGAAGTGGGCGTCGGCGCTGCGCGAGGCGTTCTGCGCCGGCTACGCCGCCGTCCTCGACGACCCCCGCGACCAGCCCGTGCTGCTGCACGCGCTGGAACTGGACAAGGCCGTCTACGAGGTCGCCTACGAACGCGACCACCGCCCCGACTGGATCGGCATCCCGCTCGGCGCGATCACCCGCATCCTGGGCGGTGAGACCGCATGACCACCCTGGAGGACACCGACCGGCTCCTGGTCGGCGACCACCCCGACCCCCACTCGGTCCTCGGCGCGCACCCCGCCGGCCCCGACACCGTCGTGCACACCCTGCAACCCGGCGCCACCACCGTGCACGTCCTGGTCGACGGCACCCGCCACCCCCTGGACCACATCGGGTACGGCCTGTTCGCCGGCATCGTCCCCGGCCCCGTCCACGACCACCGGTTCGACGTCGACGGCGTCATCCGCGACGACCCCTTCCGGTACCCGCCGACACTGTCCGAACAGGACGTGTCCCTGATCGCGCGCGGCGAGCACCCCCGCCTGTGGGAGGTGCTCGGCGCGCACCCCCGCGGCGGCGGCGTGGCCTTCGCCGTGTGGGCGCCCGGCGCGCGGGGCGTCCGGGTCGCGGGCGACTTCGACGAGTGGGTCGGCCGCGCCACACCCCTGCGCAACCTGGGCGGCGGCGTGTGGGAGGTGTTCGTGCCCGGCGTGCGACCGGGCTGCCGCTACAAGTTCCGCGTCCTGGACGCGAACGGCACCTGGCACGAACACGCCGACCCGCTCGCCTTCGCCACCGAAGTCCCGCCGGCCAACGCCTCCGTCGTCACGGAGACCCGCTACCGCTGGCAGGACTCCGGCTGGCTCGCCCGCCGCGCGACCGCCGACCCGACCTCGGCGCCGATCAGCATCTACGAGGTCCACCTCGGGTCGTGGCGCGCCGGCCTGTCCTACCAGGACCTCGCCGTCGAACTGGGCGACTACGTGCAGGACATGGGCTTCACCCACGTGGAACTCCTGCCCGCCACCGAACACCCCTACGGCGGCTCGTGGGGCTACCAGACCACGTCGTACTTCGCCCCCACCGCGAGGTTCGGCACCCCCGACGACTTCCGGTACCTCGTCGACCACCTGCACTCCCTGGGCATCGGCGTCATCCTGGACTGGGTCCCCGCCCACTTCCCCCGCGACGCCTGGGCGCTGGCCCGCTTCGACGGCACCCCGCTCTACGAGCACCCCGATCCCCGACGCGGCGAACACCCCGACTGGGGCACCCTGATCTTCGACCTCGGTCGGGACCAGGTGCGCAACTTCCTGCTGGCCTCGGCGCTGTACTGGCTGGAGGAGCACCACCTGGACGGGCTGCGCGTGGACGCCGTCGCCTCCATGCTCTACCTGGACTACTCCCGCACCGAGTGGCTGCCCAACGAGTTCGGCGGCCGGGAGAACCTGGAGTCCGTGCGGTTCCTGCGCGAACTGAACGCCCTGGTCCGCTCGCGCGTGCCCGGCGCGGTGGTCTACGCCGAGGAGTCCACCGCCTGGCCCGGCGTCACCGCGCCGGACGGCCTCGGGTTCGGCTTCAAGTGGAACATGGGCTGGATGCACGACACCCTCCGGTACTTCCAGCACGACCCCGTGCACCGGGTCGGCGTCCACGGCGGCCTCACCCACACCATCGACTACGCGTGGAGCGAGCGGTACGTCCTGCCGCTCTCCCACGACGAGGTCGTGCACGGCAAGGGCTCCCTGTGGCAGCGCATGCCCGGCGACGACCGCCGCAAGGCCGCCGGCGTCCGGGCGCTGCTGGCCCACCAGTGGGGACACCCCGGCAAGAAACTGCTGTTCATGGGAGGTGAGTTCGGGCAACCGACGGAGTGGAACGCCGACGGGTCACTGCCCTGGTGGCTGCCCCGCGACCACCCGCTGCACGGGGGCATCCAACACCTGGTGGCCGACCTCAACGCGGCCTACCGCGCTTTGCCGGCCCTGCACACCCTCGACCACTCGCCCACCGGGTTCGCCTGGCTGCGCTCCGACCCCGCCCTCAACGTGGTCGCCCACCAGCGGATCGGGGCGGACGGCTCGGTCGTGGTGTGCGTGGCGAACTTCTCGGGCGTGGCGCTGCGCGGCCTGCGGCTCGGGCTGCCCCGCGCCGGGGTGTGGCGGGAAGTCCTGAACACCGACGCCGCGGCCTACGGCGGCGACGGTGTGGTCAACGGGTCGGTGCTGGCCACGACGCAGGCGTGCGACGAGCAGCCCGCGTCGGCCGTGCTGGACCTGCCCGCGAGCGGGGTGGTGTGGCTGGCCCCGGCGTGAGGCGGTCCGAGGGGGCCGTCCGGCGCGGACGGCCCCCTCAGCGGTGCTCCGGGTTCTCGAAGTCGAACCGGCACCCCGCGTCCCACTCCGACCGCTGGTTGCCGTGGGCCGGGATGCCGCCGGCGTCCTTGAGCATCCGGGCCAGGTGCAGCAGGTTCCAGGTCATGAAGGTGGTGTTGCGGTTGGTGAAGTCGTTCTCCGGCCCGCCGGAGCCGGGGTCGGCGTAGGAGGGTCCCGGCCCGGCCTCGCCGATCCAGCCCGCGTCGGCCTGCGGCGGGATCGTGTAGCCCAGGTGCTGGAGGCTGTAGAGGACGTTCTGCGCGCAGTGCTTCACGCCGTCCTCGTTGCCGGTGATCAGGCACCCGCCGACCCGGCCGTAGTAGGCGTACTGGCCCAGGTCGTTGAGCATGCTCGAACACGCGTACAGCCGCTCGATCACCCGTTTGGTCACCGAGCTGTTGTCGCCCAGCCAGATCGGTCCGGCGAGCACCAGGATGTCCGCCGCGAGCACCCGCCGGTAGAGCTCCGGCCACTCGTCGCTGGGCCATCCGTGCTCGGTCATGTCCGGCCACACGCCGGTCGCGATGTCGTGGTCCACGGCTCGGAGGTGGTCGACGCGGACACCCTGCTTCTCCATGATCGCCGCGCTGCGGGCGACCAGGGCTCCGGTGTGGCTGAGCTCCGGGGACCGCTTCAAAGTGCAGTTGACGAACAACGCGGTCAAGTCGTCGTATCGCATGGCGACCAGGGAAACACCCACGTCGTCGCGCCGCCGTCCGAAGCGGATTGATCCTTTTCCCCACCCTGGCCGTAACTCCTTGAGCAAGCGCGTGTAGCTTGCGCCTGAAAGGGGTAAAGGACCGCGCATGAGCAGCACACCGATCTACGACGAGCTGGCCGCCATCCTGCTCGCCGACCACCCGACCACCCAGGACGCCGCCCGTCCGGCCACGTCCGAGCCGGCCCAGGCCGAGGCCGCCCAGCAACCCGCCCGCAGCGGTGGCCGCAGGCGCAAACCCGAGCCGGACGCCTGATCTTTTATTCCACACTGAAGTAATTGAGGGAATAAAGTCAAGGCTCGGCTCGAACACCCGTTCGACCGGTATTAAGCTCCGCGCATGCAGGTCTCCCTGTTCGACACCGGCGCGGAGCCCCTCGGCCTGCGCCCGTTGACCGGCGTCCGCCGCACCGAACTGGCCCACGGCGCGTGGGTCGACGTCCTGCCCGGCTGGCTGACCGGCGCCGACGAACTCTTCCGGCGCCTGGTCGCCGACGTGCCGTGGCGCGCCGAACGCAGGCAGATGTACGAGCGGGTCGTGGACGTCCCGAGGCTGCTGTGCTTCTACGAGGAGAACGCCGCCCTCCCCCACCCCGTGCTGACCGAAGCCCGCGACGCGCTCAGCGCCTGGTACGCCGGTGAACTGAAGGAACCGTTCCGCACCGCGGGCCTCTGCTACTACCGGGACGGCCGTGACAGCGTCGCCTGGCATGGCGACACCATCGGTCGCGGCAGCCACGAGGACACGATGGTCGCCATCGTCTCCGTGGGCACACCCCGAGCCCTGCTCCTGCGCCCGCGCGGCGGCGGCGAGACGCTTCGACACGCCCTGGGCCACGGCGACCTGATCGTCATGGGCGGGTCCTGCCAGCGCACTTGGGAACACGCGATCCCGAAGACCGCCAAGGCCGTCGGCCCGCGCATCAGCATCCAGTTCCGCCCGAGGGGCGTCCGCTAGCCACCGCAGCCGGGCGAGAAGACCTCCTTGACACCCGGTCCGGCGGCACTACGCTCCGTCTGGGAGCGCTCCCAGAAGACTAGTAGCTCAAAGGAGAGCGGTATGCGGCAGCGGAGAACGGTCTTGGGCGCCCTGTTGGCGGTGGCGGTGGCCGCCGCCGGCGTGGTGGCGTCCGTGGGAGCGGGGCAGGGCACGGCGGCCCCGGCCGGCGGGTACCTGCGCACCAACGGCAACAAGATCGTGGACAGCACGGGTGCCACGGTGCGCCTCACCGGCATCAACTGGTTCGGCATGGAGACCGACAACAAGACCTTCCACGGCCTGTGGTCCAACCGGACGTGGAAGCAGCAGCTCGACCAGATGGCCCAGCTCGGCTACAACACCCTCCGCGTCCCGTTCTCCAACGACGCGCTCAAGCCCGACGCCAAGGCCTCCGGCGTCAACGACTTCGTCAACCCCGACCTGGTCGGCCTCTCGCCGCTCCAGATCCTGGACAAGGTGATCGACTACGCAGGCCAGAAGGGCATGCGGATCATCCTCGACCGGCACCGGCCGACCAGCGCCGGCCAGAGCGCGCTCTGGTACACCGCCGGCGTGCCCGAGTCCACCTGGATCGAGGACTGGAAGATGCTGGCCCGCCGGTACGCCGGCAACACCACGGTGATCGGCGCGGACCTGCACAACGAGCCGCACGCCGAGGGCACCAACCCCGCCGCGACCGGCGCCTGCTGGGGCTGCGGCGACACCGCCCGCGACTGGCGGCTGGCCGCCGAGCGCGCGGGCAACGCGATCCTGTCCGTGCAGCCCGACTGGCTGATCTTCGTCGAGGGCGTGAGCTGCCCGAGCGGTGGCCTGTCGAACGTCTGGGACGGCGACCCGTCCAACGACGAGGACTGCGGGTGGTGGGGCGGCAACCTGTCCAAGGCGGGCCAGTACCCGGTGCGCCTCAACGTCGCCAACCGGCTGGTCTACTCGCCGCACGAGTACGCGACCTCGGTCTACCGGCAGAAGTGGTTCGACGCGCCGGAGTACCCGGCGAACATGCCCGCGATCTGGGACAAGTACTGGGGTTACCTCTACAAGAGCAACACCGCCCCGATCATGATGGGCGAGTTCGGCAGCACCCTGGCCGACCCGAAGGACAAGATCTGGCTGGAGAACCTGATGGCCTACACGGGCACCGGGGTCAACGGCATGTCCTTCACCTACTGGTCGTGGAACCCGAACTCCGGTGACACGGGCGGCATCGTCGGCGACGACTGGACCACGGTCAACCAGGCCAAGCAGTCGATCCTCCAGCCGTACCTCATCCCGCCGACCGGCGGCACCACCACCACGACCACGACGTCCTCCGACACGCCGCCGCCCGGCACCTGCAAGGCCGCGTGGAAGCAGGACAACGCGTGGCAGGGCGGCTTCCAGGGCGCGCTCACGGTGACCAACACCGGCACGTCGGCGGTCAACCCGTGGAAGGTGGCCTTCACCCTGCCCGCCGGCGTGACCATCGCCAGCGGCTGGAACGGCACGTTCACCCAGAGCGGCACGACGGTCACCGTCACCGCCCCGACCTACAACCCGTCGCTCCCGGCGGGCGGCTCGGTCGCCCTGGGCTTCACCGCGAACGGCCCTTCGGGCGCACCTTCGGGCGTCACGCTCGGCGGAGCGGCCTGCGGCGCCTGATCGGACCGCCGGGCGGGGGCACCCCCATTGCCGCCGCCCGGCACCTCCCGCCGGGCCGGGCGGTGGCACCGTCCCCCAGCCACCACCCGGCCCGGCGTCACTTCACCCTCGGCACCACCTCGGCGGGCTCGACCCCGTTCGAGCACTCCCGACACGTCAGATGCACGTCCACAACGCCCCCGCACCCCACGTGCTCAGGCACCACCGGACCGGAATCCTCACACAGGTGCCGGTCGCCCCACTCCATCAGCGAGAGAAGCACCGGGACCAATTCCCGCCCCTTTGCGGTGAGCCGGTACTCATGACGCGGCGGCCGTTCCTGGTAGGGAACGCGCTCCATCACCCCGTGCCGCACCAGGCCGCCAAGCCGGTCGCTGAGCACGTTGCGCGCGATGGGCAGCGAGGCCAGGAACCCGTCGAACCGAGTCACCCCGTGCACCGCGTCACGCACGATCAACAACGTCCACCGCTCGCCCACCACCTCCAGCGTGCGGGCGATCGAGCAGTCCTGGCCGTCGTACGTGCGTCGGAGCATCCGCGCATGATAAGTCGGGAACCGCGCGGATGAGCCGGGACCAGCCCATCCACGCGGCTCCTGAGCGGTGTCGGCCGGCCGACACCGCCTGCGTGCCTCCCGCCTCGGGTCTGGGGGTCCCCGGCGAGGAGGCGCACGCCGGAACGATCGTCCCCATGAACCTACCGGCTTGTGGTCCTAAAAAGCAACCAACAGATCCCCATAACGTACTCTGCCAGCTCAGCGTCTTGGTCCCCGCTCGGAAGCTTGCTTTGTCACAACTGTCCATTTCGGACAATCGACATGCACTTCGCTTCTTCTGACGCGCTGCGCGCTCTCAAGCTCTTGCGCTGCGCGCTCTCAAGATCAAAAGCGGCGCTCGCCGCGCGGCAGGCCCCCGGGGAGGGAAGGGCGTCGTGTCCTCCCGCACGACCTGCCGGAGGCAACCACAGGTTTCCGGGGTTTTCAAGAAAAATGGCTCGTTCCTCGCAATTTTTGTTGAAAACCCCGGAAACCTGTGGTTGGGCTGCGCCCAGGCCGTACGGGAGAACACGAGGCCCTTCCCGTGGGCCATGCAGCCCGGCACGCGCCTTCGGCGCAAGAGCAGCGCCTTCGGCGCGATCTCCGCGCGGAGCGCGGGCTCGTGGACCGCGCGGAGCGCGGTTGCGGTTCGCGCGGAGCGCGGGTTGCGGTTCGCCAAGCGCAGCGCCCACGGGAAGGGCCTCGGTCTTCCTCCGTACGGCCTGGGCGCAGCCCAACCACGCTTTGCCAGGGCCGTCAACAAAATGTTGCGAGGAACGAGCAAGATTTTCTTGGCGGCCCTGGCAAAGCGTGGTTGCCTCCGGCAGGCCGTGCGGAGGAAGACCGACGCCCTTCCCCTCCGGGGGCCTGCCGCGCGGCGAGCGCCGCTTTTGATCTTGAGAGCGCGCAGCGCAAGAGCTTGAGAGCGCGAAGCGCGTCAGAAGAAGCGAAGCGCCCAGAAAAGCCGGATAAGATCCGAGAGTGGATCAGTCGGACGACCTGAGAGCGTGGGCACCGGAGCCGACGGAGGCGACGACGCCGGCGGTGAGCCTGCCGGGTTACAGCGACTTCCGGCTGGTGGCCCACGGTGGCGAAGGCACGGTGTACCGGGCGCGTCAGGACGGGCTGGGGCGGGACGTGGCGGTCAAAGTCCTCGACGTCACCGATCCGGCCACGGTCGCGCGGTTCCGGCGGGAGTTGGAGATCACCGTTCGGCTGGGGCGGCAGCACCCGCACATCGTGACCGTGCTGGACACCGGTGCCATCGCGGGTCGGCCGTGCATCGTGATGGAGTACTACGACCTCGGCTCGCTGCACGACCGCCTTGCCGAGCACGGGCCGCTGCCCGTGACCGAGGTGATCGCGGCAGGGATCGCGGTGGCGGACGCGTTGGCGTTCGCGCACGGGCAGGGGATCCTGCACCGGGACGTCAAGCCGCAGAACATCCTGGTGCTGCCGACCTCCTACGTGCTGGCCGACTTCGGGATCGCGCGCGGCGCGGACGCCGGTCACACGGCGTCGTTGCAGATGGTGAGCTACCGCCACGCCGCGCCGCAGATGGTCGAAGGGCACCCGCCGGCCGTCGCGGACGACCTGTGGTCGCTGGGTTCGACGCTGTTCACCCTGCTCGACGGCCAGCCGCCGTTCGCGTCGGCGACGCCCGAGCAGGACACCATGCTGGCCTACCTGGGCCGGGTCCAGTCGTCGCCGCCGAGGTCGCTGCTGCGCCGGGACGTGCCGGCCGAGCTGATCGCGATCATCCTGCGCTGCCTGAACAAATCGCGCGAGGACCGCTTCCCGGACGCCGCGTCGCTGCGTGCCGCGCTGGCCGCGATCCCGACCTGGACGCCGCAGTCCACAGTGGACCCCGACCACACGGCCGCCGTGCGCCGGGACGTGCCGAGGCACTACCCCGAGGGTCCGACGATGATCCCGGACTTCGGCCCGAGCCCCACGACCCCCGAAACCCCGGAACCGACCCCCGAACCGGCCCCGGCCGAGCCGCCGGTCCGCACGTGGACCGAGGACCTGGCCGACCTGACCGTCCGCCACTCCACCCACCGGCCCCCGGTCCCGCCACCCGCGCCCCCGCTGGTGACCCTCCCGCCGGACCGCCCGGTCCCCGAGCGCCGCCGACTCGCACCACGCCTGCTCGCCGGTGCAGCGGTCCTCGTCCTCGGCGTGGGCGGCGGCATCTACCTGAGCACCCAGGGCCGATCCTCCGACCAAGCGGCCACCACCCAACCAACCACCACTACGACCACCACCACAACGCCGCCCGCAGCAGAGCCGTCCGCCGACCCGAGGTTCATCCCGACGCTGAAACGGTTGGAGGACAAGGGTTCCAGCATCACGGTGCACTGGACCGACCCCAGCGGCGGCAAGGCCCAGTTCGTCGTCTTCGACGTCACCGGCGGGACTCCGCGCGGGGTGGGCAACATCGCGGCGGGCAACACCCAGTACACGGTCGAGGGCTTGGACCCGAAGGCCGATCAGTACTGCTTCAAGGTGGTGGCGATCGGCCTGGAGGACTCGACCAGCCAACGCGGCGCGTCCGACCAGGACTGCGCGGTCCGCAACGGCTAACGCCGCCAGAGCGGACGCGGGTCCACCGGCCACAACACCTTGCGCAGCCACGAACTCCTGCGCCGCACACCGGACGTGACGGCCTTGGCCAACCGCCAAGCCTCCCCCGACCGACCGTGATGCCCAGCCCTCGGCGCGAAGGCCGAATGATCCGCCAACTCCGCCAACCGGATCGCCGGCGGCGACAAGGTACGAGCGATCGCCGGAGCCGTCCGATCACGCGGCGGCGGATCACCCGCCAGCACCAACGCGTCCAGCACGTGGTCCCAAGCCCCACCGGCCCCGGCCCGCTTCAGCCGCACCCGACGCCCCACCCGCGCGCCGACCAGCATCAACACCACCAACACCGGAACACCGCCCAACACCACCCAGCCGATCCACCGCTGGGACCCGACCGCCACCGCCTCCCGCTGCGGCTGGGCGGCCGAAGGCACGAACGGCGGCGGTGCGGACAGCGCGGTCGTCGTGGGAGTCGCGGTGATGGACGCCAACCGGTCCAGCACCTCGCGCTTCGCCGCCGCGCTCGACCCGCCCGACGACGTCCCCGCCAACGGGTCGAAGGGCACCCAGCCCCAGCCCTCGAAGTACACCTCGGGCCACGCGGTGGCGTCGCTCCCCCGCACCACCCGCTCCTCGGCGCCCTCCACCGGCTGGAACCCGACGACCACCCGCGTCGGCAACCCCACCGCACGCCCCAGCACGGCGAACGCCGACGCGAACTGCTCCGCCGTCCCGGCCGCGGCACCCGGCTCGCCCGCGTTCCCGAACAGGAACCGCTCCAACCGCGCGTAGGAAGACCCCACGGGCGCACCCGCGTCGGGCACGCGCCCGGTCTTGACCACCTGCTCGATGGCCACGGCCTTCTCGAACGGCGTCCGCGCGTTCTGCACGATCTGCCGCGCGTACTCGGCCAGCGAGAACGGCAACCCCGGCAGCGCCAGGTACCGCCGCGCCCGATCGCCCGACGGCACACCGGCCTTCACCAGGTCCCCGTCCTCGGGCACGTCCACGACCCCGCGCACCCGGTAGCGCAACCCGGGCGACAGCTCGTCCAGCAGCACCAAGGACCCGGAGTTCGGGTCGACCATCGCCCCGTCCAGGGTGACCGCGGTCGGCCGCCCGATCGTGGGCACCCAGCTGCCGGTCAGCTCGCCGACGGTCACCTCCAGCTCGGCCTCGGTCGTGCGCGCGCCGGGCGGCAGGTCCGGCGCCGCCACCGCCCCGATCGGCCCGTACAGCGACGCCGCCCGCCACGCCGCGCCCGAGTAGTCCGACAGCGCGGCCAGGCGGATCGCCCGCTCCGGACCCCGCACGCGGAACAGCTCGACCGGCCCGAGGTTGGCCCAGGAAGCCAACTGCGGCAACGGGTTGGACACGCCGAGGCCGGTCACCGGCGGCTCGACCAGCTCGCGCGGCTCGAACGCGCCGGTCGACGGCACCGCGAACGCCAGCAAGGCGACCACCGCGACCGGCACGAGCGGCAGTGCGGTCAGCACCCGCCCCCGTGACTCCAGCCGGTCGACCAGCAGCCATCCCGCCACCAACAACGCCACCAGCACCAGCGCGACCAACCCGTACCGGTCGGCCTTGCCGGCGGTCAGCAACGCGGTGCAGGTGTAGAGCACGGCAACACCACAAGCAGGCCCCAGCAGCGACCGGCCGGTCACCGACACGGCCACCGCGAGCGCGACCCCGAACACCAGCAGCACTCCGGGCACCAACAGCTCCGGCGTCGCCGGCGCGGGCCGTGCGGCGGTCAGCAGGCGCGGCACGAGGTCGAGCAGCACGGTGGTCGGGTCGGTGGTCTCGGCGGTGTCGCGGGCCACCCAGTACCCGCCGATCAGCGCGAACACCACCAGGCACAGCAACGTCAAACCGGTCGGCACCCGCCGCCACCGCACCAGCGGCACGCACGCGAACCCCGCCGCCACCGCGCCGGAGAACACCAGCGCGGGCACCCAACCCTGCCAGCCCGACCCGAGGTGGATCGCCGCCACCACGAGCAGCAGCGCCGCCCAGCTCACCCGGGCGATCACCGCGCCACCGCCGTGCCCCACGCCGACAGCAACGACTCCGCGTCCGGCGCGCGCAGCACCAGGACTCCGCCGGACGACGAGATCCCGGCGTTCGCGTCGACCGCCAGCACCACACCCACCGACGCCCGCGACGCTTCCAGCGTCAACACCGCCAGGTCCGAAGCTTCCCCGCACACCACGGCCACCACGTCCAGGTCCCGCACCGGCACCGAGGACGACCCCGCCGGACCCGTGGTCAGCTCCGCCAGCACGGCCAGCGCCGCGGACGCGTCGGCGTCACCGGCGGCGACCTCGACGTCCACCGCGCCCGACGAGGTCAGCAGCCGCACGGGATGCCCCTCCGCGACGGCGACCGTCACCAGGGAGGCGGCGACCTCGACGGCGTCCTCGAACCGCGCGGCGTCGGGGTAGCCGGCGGCGTGGTCGTCCAGCAGCACCGCCAGGTGCGGTCGAGCCGGGTCGGCGTCCTCGCGGACCATGAGCGTGCCGGTGCGGGCGGAGGTGGCCCAGTGCAGGCGGCGCAGGTCGTCGCCGGGCACGTACTCGCGCAGCCCCACCAGGTCCGTGCCGCCGCGCTCGACCCGCTCGTCCGCGCCGACGTGCCCGCGCCGCACCCCGCCGGGCAGGCCGCGCACCGGCAGCACGCGCGGCACGACCCGCACCTCCACCACGCCGCCGAGGACGGTCCGGGCCACCGCGAGCCCGGCCAGGCCGCGCCGGTTCAACGTCAACGGCCCCACCGGCAGCAGGCCGCGGGTGTGGGTGGGGATCGGGTACTCGACCTTCACGGTCTGCCCCGGCCGCAGCAGCGGGATGTCCACCGGCACGACGTCCCCGGCGACCTGGTCGGAGGCGTCGAACAGCACCGGGAACCGCTTGCTGGTGCCGGTCAGCTCGACCACGCCCGCGCACGCGCCCAGCCGCTGCACCGTCCGGGGCCGCACGGTCCGGCGCGGCTCGACCCGAGCCCGCGACAACACGCTCAGAACCCCCGCCACGGCCAACGCCACCAGGGCCACACCCATGCCGACCACGCCGGGATACCGCCACCACAGCCCCAACACCAGCAACAGCACACCCAGCACGACAGCGCCAAGCCCGCGCCCGGTGAGCCGCACGCCCCTCATCGCGACGACGGTCTGGGCACCGCCACACCCGCGACGACGTCCTGGAGCACCTGCTCCGTCGTGACCCCGGCCAGCTGCGCCTCCCGCGTCAGCACCAGGCGGTGCGCGAGCACGGGCACGACCAGCGCCTGCACGTCACCAGGCACGGCGAAGTGCCGTCCGCGCGAGGCCGCGTAGACCTGCACGCACCGCACCAACGCCTTGAGGCCGCGGGTGCTCGCGCCCAGCCGCAACCGGTCGTCGGCCCGCGTCGCCGCGCCCAACTCGCCGACGTAGCGCAGGATCGGGTCGGCCACGTGCAAGGTCTGCAACCGGCGGCCGTACTCGGCCACCACGTGCGGGTTGGACACCGTCGGCACCGCGCCGACGAACCCCGCGCCACTGCCCGGCCGCAGCACGTCCAGCTCGTGCTCCGGCGACGGGTAGCCGATGGAGGTGCGCAGCATGAACCGGTCCAACTGCGCCTCGGGCAAGCGGTAGGTGCCGTCGAGGTCGATGGGGTTCTGCGTGGCCACGACCAGGAACGGCGCGGGCACCGCGTGCGCCACGCCGTCCACGGTGACCGTGCGCTCCTCCATGACCTCCAGCAGCGCGGACTGGGTCTTGGCGGCGGCGCGGTTGATCTCGTCGGCCAGCACGATGTTGGCGAACACCGGTCCGGGGCGGAACTTCACCTGCCCGGTCTGCGGGTCGTAGACCGACGTGCCGGTGACGTCGGAGGGCAGCAGGTCGGGCGTGAACTGCACGCGCCGCGACACCCCGCCCAGCGCGCCCGCGACCGCGCGGGCCAGCGTGGTCTTGCCGGTGCCGGGCACGTCCTCCAGCAGCACGTGGCCGCCCGCGAACATCGACACCAGGACCAGGTCCACCACGTCCCGCTTGCCCCGGACCGCGGCCTCCACCGCGTCGCCGAGTCGCGCGTGCAGCACGCGGAACGCCGCGATCTCGTCCTCGCCGACCGCCGGCACCGCCGTTGTCGTCACTTGCTCCCCATGCTCGTCGCTCAGTCCTCGTCGTCGGGGCGTCGGCTGTTCCGCAGACCCAGCAGCCACGCCGCCGCCAGCAGCGCGATGCCGCCGCCGGCCATCGGTGCGGCCGAAGGCGCGCGGCGCGGCAAGCAGGTCCGACCGCCGCTGCACGGTTCCGTCTCCGGGTCGCGCACGGTGACGGTGCGGTGGTAGGAGTCCACCGACTGCCCACCGGCGTACGCGCGCACCACGAGCCGGTTCGAGCCGTAGTCCACGTAGATCTCGACCGACCCGCCGCTGCACGGGATCGCCACCGAGTAGCTGTAGGTCGTGTTCACGACCTCGCAGGTGCCGGTGTGGTTGGCCCAGTCCGCGGGCGGCGAGGTGTTGACGACCCGGCTGAACACGTCGCCGGTCAAGCCCACCCCGGAGATCACGACCGCGCCGGCCGTGGGCAGGCTGGGCGGTGGCGGTGTGGTCGTCGTCGTGGTGGTCGGCTGCGGCGCGGGCGGCTGGGTCGTCGTGGTCGTCGGCTGGGGTTGCGGCGGCGGCTGGGTGGTGGTGGTCGTCGTCGGCGCCACCGCGGGCGGGCGCACGGCGAAGTTCGCGGTGGCGGCCTCGCCCGCGCCCAGGCGGTTGTAGGCCACCACGGACACGTCGAGCCGCCCGCTGGCGCAGAACGTGCCGCCGGCGCAGGACAGGGACAACTCGGTCGAGGTGCCGGCGACCTGGGCGGTCTTGGAACCGCCGGAGAACCCGCCGGACGCGGTCACCGAGTACCCGGACACCGCCTCGCCGTTGTCGGGTGCGGCGCCCCAGCTCACGCGGACCACGACTGTGCTGCCGTCGTTGGAGACCTGGTTGACCGTCACGCCCGGCGGCCGGCCCGGCGCGACGCCGCTGAGCCCGGCGCTCGGGGTGGTCGTGACGACCGGCGGTTCGGTGGTGGTCGTCGGGTTCTGGCCGCCGCCGCGCCGGTCGTCGCGCGTGGGCGGGTCGGGCCTGGGCGGCGGCGGGCTGGGCACGCTCGGGATGGGCGAGCGGTCCGGGTCGGTCACGGGGAGCTCGGGGCTGCGGATCACCACGTCGCGGGTGCGGCCGTCGGTGTCCACGATGACGCCGTTGGCCGCGCCCGGGGTGTTGATGAACAGCTTGCCGTCGTCGAACACCAGCTCCGGGTCGTTGCCGGGCGCGGGCACGTCCTGGCTGCCGCGCTTGCCGTCGCGGTCGAGCACGACGACCTTGCCCGAGCCGTGGCACGGCACGTAGACGCGGTCGCGGAACACCGCGGGGCGGCCGGGGCGCGGGCAGCCGTACTGGTTCATGTCCACGCGGCGCACGTCGTCGTCGGTGACCAGGACGACCGCGGCGGCGTCGGGCACCGAGGCGGGCACGAGGCCGGGCGGGCTGGTCTGGGCGGCCAGCACCTCGCCGGTCAGCGAGTCGGTGTTGGCGGTGAGGTCGCGGGCGGTGCCGTCGCGGACGACCACGCCGCCCTCCAGGCCCAGCAGGGTCACGCCGCGCTCGTGGGGCACCAGGGCGGTGCGCGGACCGGCGCCGGGCACGGGCCGGTTGGACAGCTCGCGGAACTTCTCGACGTCCTCGGCCCACTCCAGCGCGTGCAGGTTGCCGCCGTGGTCGACGGCCCACACCACACCCCGGTCGTCGGAGACGACGTCGGCCAGCGGCCGGCCCACCCGCCACGGCTGCCCGACGTCGGCGAGGGTCACCGGGTCGACGTTGTGCACGGTGCCCGCGTCGCGGTCGACCACGTAGATCCGGTCGTCGACGATCAGCACCTTCGGCGACTGCCCGACCGGCGCCTGGCGGCGGCCACTGGCCAGCAGGGTGGCGAGGTCGATGACGGTGATCTGGCCGGTGCGGCGGTCCAGGACGATCAGCTTGTCGTCGGACTGCGCGATCTCCAGCTGCGCGTCGCCGCCGCTGACCTGCAACCGGGTCTGCGGCTTGCCGGAGCTGGGGTTGACCTGCACGACCTCGCCGCGCTCGTCGTCACCCAGCCAGGTCAGCCCGTCGGAGACGTCGACGGCGGTGCGGGCGATCCCGTTGCCCAGCGCCGCGCCGACCAGCAGCAGCACGCCCAGCGAGGCCGCCGTGGCACTGGCGGACTGCCGCCTGCCGAAGCCGACGACACGGCGCGTGATCGTTCCCAGCGTTAACCCCACGCGCGGATGCTAACGCCCTCCTATGACACTTCGGAGAAGACTCTTCGGCCCTGCTCCGACCGGCCCACAAGACCTTCGGCCGGATGCGTCCACATCGGACCGGGCTTTCAGAACTCGACCATCTCCGCGCGGACCTTGGCGCACTCGGTCTGGAGACCCTGCTCGATCGCCTGGCTGATCTCCGCCAGGGACCGCAGCTGCTCCGGGGTCAGCACGTCGAACAGGTGCTCGCGCACCGCCGTGACGTGACCGGGCGCCGCCGCGTCCAGCACCGCGAAGCCGCGGTCGGTCAGCACGGCGATGGAACCGCGCCGGTCCGACGGGCACGCCTGCCGCTGCACCCACCCCTCCTTCTCCAGCCGGGCGACCGCGTGCGAGAGCCGGCTGCGGGACGAGTGGCACACCAGCGCCAGCTCGCTCATCCGCAGGGACCGCTCGGGCGCCTCGGACAGTGCGACGAGGATCTCGTAGTAGGCCACCGGCATCCCGGAGTCGCGCTGCAACTGCCGGTCGAGGTGTTCGGTGAACTTGGTCACGGCGGTCATGAAGCCGCGCCAAACCCGCTGTTCATCGGCGTCAAGCCACCGCACTTCGCTCATGCTCCCATCATACGGGCCTGGTTGAACTCTCAACCAGGATGCGCTATGTTCAGTTGAGAGTTCAACCAGACCGAGTGAGAAGGACTTCCCATGACCACGCAGACCGTGCAGATCCCCGGCTACATCGCTGGCACGTGGGCGATCGACCCGGTGCACTCCGACGTCTCCTTCGTGGTCCGCCACCTCGGCATCTCCAAGGTCCGCGGCCACTTCGACACGTTCGAGGGCCAGATCGTGACCGCGGAGAACCCGCTGGAGTCGACCGTCACGGCCAAGATCGACGCCGCCTCGATCAACACCAAGAACGAGGCCCGTGACGCCCACGTCAAGAACGAGGACTTCCTGGACGTCGAGAAGTTCCCGGAGCTGACCTTCACCTCCACCGGCGTGCGCGCGAACGGCGAGGGCTTCCTCGTGGACGGCGAGCTGTCCCTGCACGGCGTGACCAAGGCCGTCGAGCTGGAGCTGGAGCTCAACGGCTTCGGCGACGGCTTCGAGGGCGCGAAGGTCGCGGGCTTCTCCGCCAGCACCGAGATCAGCCGCAAGGAGTTCGGCATCTCCGGTGGCGCGGCGGGCGCGGCCGTCGGCGACAAGATCACCATCCTGCTCGAGATCGAGGCCGTCCTCCAGGCCTGAGCAGCACCCTCGAAGGGGCTCGACCGGTGACCCGGACGGGCCCCTTTCGCATGCACTCACAGTGGCGGTATCACTGAGACGGCTGATACCCCGATATTCCACCTCGACGGTCATCCGGGTACGGTCTGAGACCTTCCAGGCACGAACCGTGAACCACCGGCCCGCTCCGCCCGTATTAATGGACACGTTCCGCTCACGGTGTCTAGACCACGTGGGTGACACGGGCTGTATTCATGGCACCATCTGGCGCAACATGCGGCTGGACGCCCGGCGAGGAGGATCGGTGTGAACGCCCGGACCGAACAGGTCGACGACATTCGACTCGTCGCACTGCCCACCGCGGTCAACGTCGCGGACATGTTCGTGCGCTTCTCGCTCGGCGAGTGGAAGCTGCGCGCCATGCAGGACGAGGCCTCCCAGACCGCCCGCCGCCTGGTGGCCGCGGCCGTCGAGGTGGCCGACCAGCGCGCACCCGGCTTCCTGCTGGTGCGGCTGCGGCTGAGCGGCAACTGCCTGGTCGTCGAGGTGGAGGGCAACCGCGTCGCCCTGCCCCCGGAACTGGCCGGCGCCCGAGCGGGCCTGGTCGACCTCACGGCCGGCGGCCGACTGGCGTGGTGCGAACTGTCCCTGCCCTCGGGCATGAACGCCTCGGCCGTCCCCCTCCCCCGCCGCGAACCCCGCCGCTCCCCGGCCGCCGAGGCCCTGGGCGACGAACCCGAGGTCGACCCCGAGGTCATCCAACGCATCCTGTTCGGCCTCGGCGGCGCAATGGACCGCCGCCAGGACTGACTCCTCCACGGCCGGCGGCCTGAGACCTCGAGCTGCCGGCCACCTGAGGTCTCGAGCTGCCAGCCGCCCGAGGGCTCGAGCTGCCAGCCGCCTGAACTCTTCGCCGGCCTTCCACGCCTGCACTGTCAGTCCCCCGTGCGATGATCGAGACGGGGGCCGGAGGCCACGCGGCCGGGCACAACCCACCCGGCCGCGCCGCTCACCTCACCGGGCCGGCGCCGGCCTCACCGAGCCGCCGCCGACCTCACTGCCCAAGCGCCGACCGAGCCGGCACCGATCTCACCGGGCCAGTGCCGCCAAGGCCACCGCGAGCACAGCCATGCCGCACCACGACACGACCGGCAGCCGCTCCCCCAGCACGACCACCCCCAACACCGCCGCCACCGCCGGCTCAGCCAGCGTCAACGTGGTGGCCGCCGCGGCGGAGGTCTGCCGCAACCCGAGCCCGAACAGCAGGTACGCCAGGAACGTGGTGAACACCGACAGGTGCACCACCACGGCGACCCCGGTCCCGGCGCCCAGCCACCCGACCCCCAACAGCAGCAGCACCGGCACCGTCAGCACCGAGGCCCCGCCGAACACCGTCCCCACCACGGCCCGGGACGGGTGCCCGAGCCCGATGAGGTGCGCGCACACCACCGAATAGACGGCATAAGACAGTCCAGCGATCACCGCCAACCCGACACCGACCAGGTCGACCCGCGTCTCCCCGCCGCCCAGCACCAGCGCGGCACACCCGGCCACGGCGACAACAGTCACCACGGGCCGCGCCCGCAGCCCCAGCACGATCGGCGCGGTGGCCAGGGCCACGGTCGTGGCCACCGCCACCCCGGTCCGCGCGACGGCCGGGTAGAACGCCAGCGCGTACCCGGCGACCGTGGCCGCCCCGACCAGCAGCAGCCGCCGGTCGGCCGACGCGATCACCTCACGGGTGCCCCGCGCGGTGAGGAACAACAACAACCCGCCGACCACCAGGCCCGCCGCGCCGACCGCCGAGGCCGGTGCGGACGCGGGCGCCAGGGAGCTGACGGTTCCGGTGGTGCCCCACAGGAAGCACGCGCCCAGGATGGGCAGCGGTCCGTGGGTGAAGCGTGCTCGAAGCACAGTGGATGACACGTGTTCTCCGTTCGCGGAAGAGAGAAAAAGGGCGCGAACGGGCGCACGGCGGACAAGCCGAGCGTTGCGAAAGAAGTGCCGCGGGTGCGCCCGTCAGGCGGCCGGCGGCGGCAGAACGACGTGCCAGTGGGTGTTCACGCCGGGCATCGTAGCCGATCGGTACCCTGGGGATCATGGAGACGGGCGTCGCCGACGACCTGCTGCGGCGGTCCCTGGTGGTGTACAAGTTCGCGGTCGAGGAGCTGATGACCAAGCTCCGCATCCTCAGCGAGGAGTTCGACCTCGTCCACCGGCACGACCCGATCGAGCACATCACCCAGCGCGTCAAGCGCCCCGACGCCATCCTGGACAAGCTGCGCCGCAAGGGCCTGCCCCCGGACCTGGCGCTGGCCGCCGAGCACCTCGACGACGTGGCGGGGGTGCGGGTGGTGTGCCCCTTCGTCTCCGACGTCTACCGCGTGCGGGACATGCTGGCCCGGCAGAACGACGTGGAGATCCTCAAGACCAAGGACTACATCGCCGCGCCCAAGGCCAACGGCTACCGCAGCCTGCACCTGATCGTGCGCATCCCGGTGTTCCTGTCCGACCGGGTGGAGCACGTGAAGGTGGAGGTGCAGCTGCGCACGATCGCGATGGACTTCTGGGCGACGCTGGAGCACAAGCTGTTCTACAAGTACGACGACAAGGTGCCGGTGGGGTTCGTGGAGGAGTTGACCAGCTCGGCGGCGATCGCGGCCGAACTGGACGCCCGCATGGAGTCCCTGCACCAGCGGATCCAGCACGACTAGCCCGGCCCACCCCTCGGCGCCCAGTCGGTCGGGCGCGTCGGAGCGGACGACCGCGCCTCGCCGGGTGACGCGGTCGCCCGCGGGGAGGCCGCCGAGGTCGCGGGCGTTGTAGCAGCCGTTCCAGGGCAGGTGGCGGTCGATCATGAACTGGAGGACGTGCGGCGGCGGCCCGGGGTTGTCCGCCTACGCGAGCGGGATCTCGTGCTCGGTCGTCGGGTCGATGCGGCGTTCGGCGGCCGTGATGCGGACGTCGTTGATGCTCGCCTCACGCCGCCGCATGAGTCCGTCCGGGGCGAACTCCCAGTTCTCGTTGCCGTAGGACCGCCACCACTGGCCCTCGTCGTCGTGCCACTCGTACTGGAAGCGCACGGCGATCCGGTCGTCCGCGAACGCCCACAAGGACTTGCGCAACACGTACTCGTGCTCGCGCTGCCACTTGCGGGTCAGGAAGGCGATGATCTCGTCGCGCCCGGTGACGAACTCGTCGCGGTTGCGCCACACCGAGTCCGGTGTGTACGCGGCGGCCACGCGCAGGGGGTCGCGGGTGTTCCAAGCGTCCTGGGCGGCACGGACCTTGCGGCGGGCGGTGTCCTCGTCGAACGGGGGTGCCAGGTTCACAGCCGAGACCTTTCTAATGTTTGATCAACGCTTCAAACGTTAGAACGCGGAGCTAACGGATGCAAGCCCGTGTTACCGTGAGACCGTGGTCACGCCCGACGAACCCCGCCCGGTCCGGTTGATGAACACGATCCGGGCGGACCGCTCCGGCGTGCACGACGACCTGACCACCGTCGAGGACCTGTCCGCCTGGCTGACCGGCGAACCCGCCACCGCCGAGGACCTGGCCGCGTTCCGCACCCTCCGCCAAGGCCTGCGCGACCTGGCGGCCCTGCTCACCGACGACACGCGGGCCATCGCCGCCGACCGTGACCGGGACCGGGCCGTGGCCGCCGTGAACGCCGCCGTCCGACAGGCCGTCGCGTGGCCGCAGCTCGACGTCGAAGCCGGCGAACTGCGCCGCCGCACCACCGCGGACGCCCCGGCCGCGACGCGGGTGCTCGCCGCGACCGCCGCCGAGGCCGTGGACCTGTTCACCGGACCGGACCGCGGGCTCCTGCGGGCCTGCTACGCCCCGGGCTGCGTCCTCTACTTCGTGAAGGACCACCCCCGCCGGGAATGGTGCTCGCCGGGATGCGGCAACCGGGTGCGCGCGGCCCGTCACTACCGCCGCAACCGAACCGACGGGTAACCGCAAACGACGACCGGGGGTTGTCGGTTACGCCTGGAGCCGCATTTCTTCGGTAACACGGTGCAGTACCGTGAAATATACTTCGTGAGTCCATCCTCTGGACACCTCACGGGCGGGATTCCGCCCGAGTGCGAATGGACCTCGCATATCGTCCCGGATTTACGGAACCGGCCGGTCCAAACCAGGCCGTTCGAGTGAAAAGCCCGGACGCCGACGGAAACGGCCGGTTACTTCCGCAGAAACAGGGGAATCTCAATCCGGCAGATGCTCCGTTCGGCGGTCGCGTGGCGACCGGAACGGACGTCAACGTAGGGCGGCGACCAAATGGTCCATTCGCACAAAGGAACCCCCTCGATGAACACGGAACAGATCGCCCGTCGATTAGTGCGGCTCGTCGGCGAGCACCTGGTGCCCGGCGCGCAGCTGGCCGTGCACCGCCCCGGTGACGGCCTGTGGACCACCGGCGTGGGGCTGCCGCCCGACGCGGCCGTCCCCATCGGGTCGATCACCAAGACGTTCACCGCGACCGTCGCGATGGCGCTGGTCTCCGACGGAGACCTCGACCTGGACGCGCCGCTGCCCGACGTGGGACTCCCCCTCACGCTGCGCCACCTGCTCAGCCACACCGGCGGCCTGCCGTCCGACCCCGACGACGTCCACGGCACCTCCCTGCGCCGCCACGCCCTCGAGGCGTGCCGCACCCTGGTGCCGCTGCACCGCCCCGGCGCGGGCTTCTCCTACTCCAACATCGGCTACGTCCTGGTCGGCCACCTGATCGAGCAGGCGACCGGGATGTCCTGGTGGGAGGCGGTGGACGCGGTGCTGCTGCGCCCGCTGGGCCTGCGCCCGCGGTTCACCGTCGGCCCCGAGACCGACCGCGCCGCGGTGTCCGGGCACGCCGTCAACGCGACCTCGGGACGCGTCGTCCCGGTGCACCAGTCGCTGGCCCTGGTGGACGCGCCGGCGGGCGCGCTGGCCGCCAGCGCCACCGACCTGGTGACCTTCGGGCGGATGCTCGCGGGCGCCCCGCCCACCCTCGTCGACCCCGACGACCTGGACCTCATGCGCGCCCCCGTGCGGCACGCCGAGCCCTTCGGGATGGCCGACGGCTGGGGCCTCGGGCTCGCGCTGTACGAGCGCGACGGCACCACCTGGGTCGGTCACGACGGCACCGCCGACGGCACGTCGTGCCACCTGCGGATCAACCCCGACGACGGCACCGTGGTCGCCCTGACCACCAACGGCAGCAGCGGCTTCGCGCTGTGGCGGGACCTCGTGCCGGAATTGGCCGAGGCCGGTCTGCCGGTCGGCGATTACGACGGATTCCGCGCGCTGCGCCACCGCATCCCACCCCCGCCGGACTGCGCCGGCCGGTTCCGCAACGGCGACACCGAATACAAGGTGCGACCGGCCGACCGCGAGGTGTTGGAGCTCACGGTGGACGGCGAACCGTTCGCGGACCTGTCCTTGTTCGACGGCCTGGTGTTCGCGATGCGGGATTCCGACACGGGTGACACCAGCCAGACCGGACGTTTCCTGCGGGACCCGCAGGGCGGCGCGATCGAGTGGATCCAGATCGGTGGCCGGCTGGCCCGCCGACAGGTCCCCGAAATGGTTTGAAAAAACACGTTTGAAGCTTTGCTGAAGCGGGTATGGCCGCGCCCGTTCTCGCTCAATCCCCCAGAAAGGTTCCGCTCGCGATGACGCCTGTCAGAAACCTGCCTGATCTCGTGGCCGAGCAGGTGCACCGCACCCCCGACGCGCCCGCCGTGGTCTCCCCCGAGGGCGAGATCTCCTACCGGGACCTCGACGCCCGCGCCAACCGCCTGGCGCACCTGCTGCTGGCCAAGGGAGCGGGGCCGGAGCGGGTCGTGGCCATCGCCCTGCCGCGGTCGGTGGACAACGTCGTCGCCCGGCTGGCCGTGCTCAAGACCGGCGCGGCCTACCTGCCGGTGGACCCGGACTACCCGGCCGAACGCATCGCGTTCATGCTCGCCGACGCCGAACCGCTGCTGGTGCTCGACGGCCCCCTGGACACCGAGGGGCAGCCCGACACCGACCCCGGCGTGGCGATCCACCCCGACTCGCCGGCCTACGTCATCTACACCTCCGGCTCGACCGGCCGACCCAAGGGCGTCGTGGTGACGCACCGGGGGCTGCCCGCGTTCTCGGCGGCCGAGATCGCGCACTTCGACGTGCGGCCGGGCGACCGGGTCCTCCAGTTCTCGTCGCCGAGCTTCGACGCCTCCGTGCTGGAGCTGTGCATGGCGCTGCCCGCCGGGGCGGCGCTGGTGGTGCCGCCGCCCGGTCCGCTGCTGGGCGAGCAGCTCGCGGACGTGGTGGACGAGTTCGGCGTGACCCACGCGCTGATCCCGCCGGTGGCGCTGGCGACCGTGCCGGACCGGCCGCTGCCGACGTTCCGCTGCCTGATCGTCGGCGGTGACGCGTGCTCGCCCGACCTGGTGGAGCGGTGGGCGCAGGGGCGGCGGATGGTCAACGCCTACGGGCCGACCGAATCGACCGTCGTGACCAGCTGGAGCGGGCCGCTGGAGCCGGGGGGTGGCGCGCCGCCGATCGGGCGGCCGATCCCGGGCACGAGCGTGCGGGTGCTGGACGAGGAGCTGCGCCCGGCCGACGAGGGCGAGCTGTACGTGACGGGCGTGGGCCTGGCGCGCGGGTACCTGCGCCGGCCGGGGCTGACCGCGGCCCGGTTCGTGGCCGACCCGTTCGGGGCGCCGGGGTCGCGGATGTACCGGACCGGGGACGTGGTCCGGGTGAAGGACGACGGCGAGCTGGAGTTCGTGGGGCGGGCCGACCACCAGGTGAAGATCCGCGGGTTCCGGGTCGAGCCGGGCGAGGTGGAGGCGTTGCTGCGCAAGCACCCGGCGGTGCGGCAGGCCGTGGTGGTGGCGCGGGACGAGCCCAAGCGGCTGGTGGCCTACGTCGTGGGCGCGGTCGAGGGGTTGCGGGAGTACGTGGCGGCCACGCTGCCCGACTACATGGTGCCTTCGGCGTTCGTGGCGCTGGAAGCGTTCCCGTTGTCCCCCAACGGGAAGCTCGACCGGTCCGCCTTACCCGCGCCGGTGGTGGGCGGAACCCCCGAGGAGGACTTCACCGCGCCGCGCACGGACGCCGAGCGGCAGGTGGCGCAGGTGTGGTCGGACGTCCTGGGCGTGCCGCGGGTCGGCGCGCACGACGACTTCTTCGCCCTCGGCGGTGACTCGATCCTGGCCGTGCGGGCGCTGGCCCGGCTGGGCGGGCTGCCGGTGCGGGCGATGTTCGAGCACCGCACGGTCTCCGCGCTGGCGGCGGCCCTGCCCACGCACACCCCGATCCCGCGCGTGCCGCGCAACCGCCCGCTGCCGCTGTCGCCCGCCCAGCGCCGCCTGTTCTCCCTCGACGGCACGGCCGAGCAGAACACCGGCGTCGGCCTGCGGCTGACCGGTCCGCTGGACGTCGACCGCCTGGAACGGGCGCTGGACGCGTTGGCGCAGCGGCACGACGCCCTGCGCACGACGTTCGACGTGGTGGACGGCGAGCCCGTGCAGGTGGTGGCCGAGCACGGCACGATCCCGCTGGTCGTCGGGGACGAGCGTGAGCTGTGCGCGCCCTTCGACCTGCGCCGGGGTCCGCTGACCCGCGCGGTGCTCAAGCCGCTGGGGCCGCAGGACCACGTGCTCGTGCTGGTGCAGCACCACATCGTGACCGACGGCTGGTCGGTGGGCGTGCTGCTGGACGACCTGGCTGACCTCTACGCCGGCGTCGAACCGGCCGCGCCGACCGCCCAGTACCCGGACTTCGCGGTGTGGGACGCGGACCGCCCCCACCAGGACGTGTCCTACTGGGTGGAGCGGCTGGCCGACGTGGAGGCCCTCGACCTGCCCACCGACCGCCCCCGGCCCGCGCTGCGCACGACGACCGGCGCGGTGCTGCGCAAGGCCCTCCCCCGCGACCTGGTGGACCGGCTGACCGCCGTTGGCCGGGCGCACGACGCCACCCTCTTCACCACGCTCGCCGCGGCCGTGCAGGTGCTGCTGTCGGCGCGGGCGCGGCAGCGGGACGTGGCGGTCGGCACCGTGACCTCCGGTCGTGACCACGCCGACCTGGAGCGGGCGGTCGGGTTCTTCGTGCGCACGCTCGTGCTGCGCTCGTGGGTGGACCCGGACCTGCCGTTCACCGCCTTCCTCGACCAGGTCCGCGACACCGTCCTGGACGCGTTCGAGCACGAGGACGTGCCGTTCGACCGCCTTGTCGACGCCTTGGACCTCGACCCGGACCCGAGCCGCACCCCCCTGGTCCAAGCGGTCGTCGCGCTGCACCAGCCCCTACTGCGGCGCAGGACCTTCGGCGACCTGGCGGCGACCGAGCACGACCTGCCGCGCCCCCACGCCCGGTTCGACCTGGTGGTGGAGTTCTGGCCGCAGGACGACTCGCTCACCCTGACCGTCGAGTACAACGCCGACCTGTTCGACGCCGCCACGATCACCGCGCTGGCCGACGACCTCGACACCCTCCTGCACGACGTGGTCGAGCACCCCGACCGGCCGCTGAAGTCGTTGGTGGAGCTGGACTTCCCGCCCGACGACACGATCCGCGTGCGCGGCCTGCGCGTGGACCTCGCCGAGGTCGAGGCGACCCTCAAGCGCCACCACGAGGTCACCGACGCCGTGGTCGTCCCGGTCGACGGCCGCCTGGTCGCCTACGTGACCCCGCCGGTCGACCCGGCCGCGCTCAAGGGGTTCGCGGGCCAAGTGCTGCCCGCGCACGCCATCCCCTCGACGTTCGTCGGCCTGCACCGCCTCGACCGCGCCGACCTGCCCGCCCCGCCGGAGGAGCCCGGCGGCTACGTGGCGCCGCGCACGCCCACGGAGGCGGTGCTGGCGGACGTGTTCGCCGAGGTGCTGGGCGCGGCGAAGGTCGGCGTGCGGGACAACTTCTTCGCGCTGGGCGGCGACTCCATCCTGGGCATCCAGGTGGTCACCAAGGCCCGCGCGGCCGGGCTGGTGCTGACCTCGCGGGACATCTTCGCCCACCAGACGGTCGCCGCGCTGGCCCCGCACGTCACCCGCGACCTGCCGCCGGACGCCGACCAGGGTCCCGTGACCGGCGACGCCCCGCTGACCCCGATCCAGCGGTGGTTCCTGGACACCGGGGCCACGCTGTTCGAGCAGTCCCTGGTGGTGGACCTGGACTTCGAGGTCTCCCGCGCCGCGCTGGACGACGCCGTCGCCGCGCTGGTCTCCCACCACGACGCCCTGCGCATGCGGTTCGAGGCCGACCGGCAGGTGAACCGGTCCGTCGGGTGCCCGGAGCCGTTGCTGCGCGCGGACCTCCTCGGCCCCCGGTCGGTGCGGCTGACCGCGCACCACCTGGTCGTGGACGGGGTGTCCTGGCGCATCCTGGCCGAGGACCTGGTCACCGTGCTGCGCGGGCGGCGGCTGGGGCGCAAGACGACGTCGTTCCGCGACTGGGCGCGCCGCCTGGCCCGGCACACGCTGGAAGGCGGGTTCGACGACGAGTTGCCGCACTGGTCGGCCGTCTCCGGCGGTGACATCCCGACCGACCGCCACGGCCCCAACACCTACGCCACCGCGCGGGAGGTCACCGTCCGACTGTCCGAAAAGGACACCGCGGCCCTGCTGCGGGACGTGCCCGAGGTATACCGAACGCAGGTCAACGACGTGCTGCTGACCGCGTTGGGCCGGGTGCTGGCCGACTGGACCGGCGACGACCACGTGGTGGTGGACCTGGAGGGCCACGGCCGCGAGGAACTGTTCGACGACGTGGACCTGTCCCGCACGGTCGGCTGGTTCACCACGGTCTACCCGGTGGCGCTGGACGTGCCGCGCGAGTGGGGCGCGGCCCTGAAGGCGGTCAAGGAGCAGCTGCGGGCCGTGCCGCGCCGGGGCATCGGCTGCGGTGCGCTGCGCCGCCTGGCCGGCGGACCCGCGTGCGACCCGGCCGTGAGCCTGAACTACCTGGGCAGCTTCCGGTCCGGCGAACGGGACCTCGACCTGGCCGCCGACCCCGACATGCCGCGCCCGCACCTCCTGGACGTGGTGGGCCGCGTGCAGGACGGCCGGCTGGAGGTGTCCTGGCACTACAGCGAGACCAACCACGACGAAGCCACCGTGGCGCGGCTCGCCGAAGCCTTCGCGGCGGCGCTGCGGGCGATCATCGAGCACTGCGCGGCACCCGGTGCGGGCGGGCGGACGCCGTCGGACTTCCCGCTGGCGCGCCTGACCCAGGAGCAGGTGGACCGGATCACCGGCGAGGACGCCTACCCGCTCACGCCCATGCAGGCCGGCATGGTCTTCCACGGCCTGGGCGAGCAAGGCGTGTACTTCCAGCAGACGACCTTCCTGGTCGACGGGGTGCCCGACTCGGAGGCCTTCGCCCGCGCCTGGCAGCGGGTCGTGGACCGGACACCCGTGCTGCGGTCCAGCGTGCTGTGGGACGACGTGCCCGAGCCGTTGCAGGTGGTGCACGCGCACGCCGAGGTGCCGTTCACGTTCCTGGACTGGAGCGGGCGGGACGACCCCGACCGGTTGCGGGAGTTCCTGGAGCAGGACCGGGAGCAGGGCATCGACCTGGC
This sequence comes from Saccharothrix sp. CCNWYY140, assembly GCF_037401995.1. Taxonomy (NCBI): domain Bacteria; kingdom Bacillati; phylum Actinomycetota; class Actinomycetes; order Pseudonocardiales; family Pseudonocardiaceae; genus Saccharothrix; species Saccharothrix sp. CCNWYY140. The sequence continues at coordinate 23,108 of NZ_JBBEGC010000027.1, read as the reverse complement.
CACGCCGCCGCTCATGCGGGTGGCGATCATCCGGGTGGCGCCGGAGACCGCGCGGGTGGTGTGGACGTTCCACCACGTGCTGCTGGACGGGTGGAGCGTCTTCCAGGTGCTGTCGGACGTGCTCGGCGAGCCCGCGGAGCGGCGGCCGTTCCGGGACTACGTGGCGTGGCTGGCCGCCCAGGACGAGCAGGCCGCCGAACGGCACTGGCGGGACGTGCTGGGCACCTTCGACACCCCGACGCCGCTGCCCGCCGACCGGGCGCACAGCGGACCGGCGGCGTCCTCGGCCCGGCACTCGGTGGAGCTGTCGGCGGCGGACTCGACCCGGCTCTACGAGTTCGCCCGCACCCACGGCCTGACGGTGAACACGCTGGTCCAGGCCGCATGGGCGTTGCTGCTGGCCCGGTCGTCCGGGCAACGGGACGTGTGCTTCGGCGCGACCGTGTCGGGTCGGCCGGCGGACCTGCCGGGCGCGGACGCCATCACGGGCATCTTCATCAACACCCTGCCGGTGCGGGTCCGGGTGGACGGCACGCGGCCGATCGTCGCGTGGCTGCGGGAGTTGCAGGACCAGCAGGCGGAGTCGCGGCGGTTCGAGCACGTGCCGCTGACCCGGCTGCGGTCGTGGAGCGGGGTGTCGGAGGGCGCGAACCTGTTCGACAGCGCGGTGGTGTTCGAGAACTACCCCGTCGAACTGGGCGACGGCATGGGGCTGCGGGAGATCGAGGCCGTGGAGACCACGAGCTTCCCGCTCAGCGCCACCGTGTACCCGTCGGAGCGGCTGGGCGTGCTGCTGGGCTACGAGCCCGCGATGTTCGACGCCGCGTCCGTCGAGCGGCTGGGTGAGCGGCTCGAGGCGCTGCTGGTCGGTCTGACCGAGGACCCCGAGCGGCCGGTGGCGCGCGTGCCGTGGCTGTCGGACGTGGAGCGCCGCGAGGTGCTGGTGGACTGGAACGGTTCGGCCGAGTACCCGGTCACCGCGACCATCCCGGAGCTGTTCGCCGCGCAGGCCGCCCGGACGCCCGACGCGATCGCGGTCAGCTTCGCGGGCGAGCACCTCACCTACCGCGAGCTGGACGAGCGCTCGAACCGGCTGGCCCACCACCTCGTCGCGGCGGGCGCGGGCCCGGAGCGCCTGGTGGCCCTGCTGTTCGAGCGGACCGCGGACCTGGTCGTGGCGGTGCTCGGCGTGCTGAAGTCCGGCGCGGCGTACCTGCCGATCGACCCGGCCTACCCCGCCGAGCGCATCGCGGGCACGATCGCCGACGGCAAGCCGGTGGTCGTGCTGGACCGGCTGCCCGACCTGTCCGGCCACCCGGCGACCCCGCCCGAGGTGGCGCACCACCCGGAGCACGCGGCCTACGTGATCTACACGTCCGGCTCGACCGGCAAGCCCAAGGGCGTGGTCATCCCGCACAGCAACGTCATCCGGCTGTTCGACGCCACCCGGCACTGGTACGGGTTCGACGAGAACGACGTCTGGCCGCTGTTCCACAGCTACGCCTTCGACGTCTCCGTCTGGGAGCTCTGGGGCGCGCTGCTGCACGGCGGGCGGCTCGTCGTCGTGTCCTACGAGACCTCCCGCTCGCCGCGCGAGTTCGCCCGGCTGGTCCGGGAGGAGGGCGTCACGGTGCTCAACCAGACGCCGTCGGCGTTCTACCAGCTCATCCCCGAGCAGCCGGACGTGCGCCGGGTGATCTTCGCGGGCGAGCCGCTGGACCTGGACAAGACCAAGGACTGGCGCGGCGCCGGGACCATGATCAACATGTACGGCATCACCGAGACCACCGTGCACGTCACCTACACCGTGGCCGACGGCTCGATCGGCGTCCCGATGCCCGACCTGCGGGTCTACGTGCTCGACGAGGACCTGGAACCGGTGCCGCCCGGGGTGGTCGGCGAGATGTACGTGGCGGGCCCCGGCCTGGCCCGGGGCTACCTCGACCGGCCGGGGCTGACCGCGTCGCGGTTCGTGGCGAACCCGTTCGGAGCGCCGGGCTCGCGCATGTACCGCAGCGGCGACCTGGGCGTCTGGCGCGACGGGACGCTGCACTGCCTGGGCCGCGCGGACCACCAGGTGAAGATCCGCGGGTTCCGCGTCGAGCTGGGCGAGATCGAGGCCGTCCTCGGGGCGCACCCCGCGGTCGCGCAGGTCGTCGTGCTCGCGGTCGACGAGCGCCTGGTCGCCTACTACGTGCCCGACGGGCACGTGGCCGTGGCGGAGCTGCGCGAGCACGCCTCGGCCACGCTGCCCGACTACATGGTCCCCGCGGCTTACGTGGCACTGGACCGGCTGCCGCTCAACGCCAACGGCAAGCTCGACCGCGCCGCGCTCCCCGCGCCAGAGCGCGACGCGGTCACCTCCGGCGAGTACGTGGCCCCGCGCACGGAGACCGAGCAGGCCATCGCCGACATCTGGGCGGAGGTGCTCGGCGTCGACCGGGTCGGTGTGGAGGACAGCTTCTTCGCGCTGGGCGGCGACTCGATCCGCAGCCTGCGCATCACGTCCAAGACCAAAGCGACCTTCGACGTCGACCTGTCACCACGCGACGTGCTGACCGCCCGCACCGTCTCCAGCCTCGCCGATCGGGTCGAGGAACTCGTGCTGGCCGACCTCGAAGCCCTCGCCGACCGGGAAGCGTGAGCCATGACCACCTCAAGGGAAGACCGCATCTCCGCGCTGCCCGCCCACCTTCGCGACAAGCTGCGCCAACGGCTCGCCGGCCGAACGGTGTCCGCCGACGTGATCCCGGCCGCGCCGGGTGACGGCCCGTTCCCGCTGTCGGCGGGTCAGCAGCGGCTGTGGTTTCTACACCAGATGCAGCCGACCGAGTACAACACCGCGTTGGCGCTGCGGTTGCGCGGTGCGTTGGACGTGCCCCGGCTGACCGCCGCGCTGCGGGAGCTGGTGCGGCGGCACGAGTCGCTGCGCACGACGTTCACCGAGGTCGACGGCGAGCCGGCGCAGGTCGTGCGGGACGTGGTCCTGGACGTGCCGGTGCTCGACGCCGACGACCTCGACGCTGTGCTGCGGGCCGAGGTGGAACGGCCGTTCGACCTGGCCACCGGGCCGCTGTTCCGGGCTGTGCTGTACCGGCACGCCGGTGACCACGTGCTGCTGCTGACCTCGCACCACATCGTCGTGGACGGCTGGTCGCTGGGCGTGCTGGCCGAGGAGCTGGGCGCGCTGTACCGGGGCGAGCCGTTGCCGCCCGTTGCCCTGCGGTACGCCGATTACGCGGTGTGGCAGCGGAACCGGCCGCTGGACCTGGGGTATTGGCGCGAGCGGCTGGCCGGGGTGGAACCGCTGGAGCTGCCGACCGACCGGCCGCGTCCGGCGGAGCGCACGTCGGCGGGTGCGACGCACGAGTTCACCGTGCCGCCGCTGCTGTCGGCGCGGTTGGCGGAACTGGCCCGCGCGCACGAGACGACCCTGTTCACCGTGCTGCTGACGGCGTGCCAGGCGTTGCTGGCCCGCTACACCGGTCAGGACGACATCGCGGTCGGGACCGTGACCACCGGCCGCAACCGGCCGGAACTCCAGCGCCTGGTGGGGTTCTTCGTCGGCACGGTCGTGCTGCGGTCCACTGTGGACAGCTCGCGGTCGTTCGCCTCGCTGTTGGCGGAGACCCGGACCGGGGTGCTGGACGCGTTCGCGCACGACGACGCCCCCTTCGACAAGGTCGTGGAGGCGCTGGGCGTCCCGCGCGACCCGAGCCGCACGCCGCTGTTCGACGTGATGGTGGTGATGCAGAACGCCGGTGCCGCGCTGCCCGCACTCCCCGGGCTGGAGGTCACCGAGCACCCGATGACCCGGCGGCACGCGAACTTCGACCTGAGCGTGGACTTCACCGAGACCGGCGAGGGCGTGCACGGCCTGGTCGAGTACAGCACCGACCTGTTCGACGCCGAGACGGTCGCGCGGCTGTGCCGCCACCTGCTGATCCTGCTGGCCCGGGTGGTCGCCGAGCCGGACCGGCCGCTGGCCGAGGTGCCGCTGCTGCTCGGGGACGAGCCGTCGCCGCACGGGCCGGCGGTTCCGGTCCCGTCGACGACGTTCCCGGCGCTGTTCGAGGCGCAGGTGGCGCGCACTCCCGACGCGACCGCGCTGGTGTCCGGCCCGGACCGGCTGACCTACGCGGAGCTGGACGCCCGCGCGAACCGCCTGGCGCACCGGCTGCTGGCCGATGGCGTGCGGTCGGAGCAGGTGGTCGCGCTGTCGCTGCCACGCGGGGTGGACGCTGTGGTCGCGGTGCTGGCCGTGCTCAAGGTCGGCGCGGTGTACCTGCCGGTAGACCCGACGCTGCCCGAGCACCGCAAGGCGCACCTGGTCACGGACTCGGGTGCCGTGCGGGTGCTCGACGGCCTCCCCGACACCGCCGGGATGCCCGACACCCCGCCGGACGTGCGGGTACGGCCGGATCAGGCCGCTTACGTCATCTACACCTCCGGCTCCACGGGCACGCCCAAGGGTGTCGTGGTGGAACACCGGAACCTCGTGCACCTGCTGCACAGCCACCGCAACGGCTTCGCCGCCGAGCACCTGAAGGTCGCGCTGTCGGCGGTGTTCTCGTTCGACACGTCGTGGGAAGGCCTGGTGCTGCTGGCCGACGGCCACGAGGTGCACGTCATCACCGACGAGGTCCGCCTCGAACCCGCCGAGTTCGTCCAGTACGTCCGCGAGCACCGCCTGGACCTGGTCGACGCCGGCCCGCCGTTCGCGCGGCAACTCCTCGACGCCGGCCTCCTGGACACCGACCACCACACCCCGAAGATCCTCACCCTCGGCGGCGAGGCGCTGGGTGCGGCGCTGTGGCGGGAACTGGCAGCAGCCCCCGTGCAGGCTTACAACTTCTACGGGCCGACCGAGACCACGGTCGACGCCGTGTCCGCGCCCGTGGTCGGCGACCGGCCCCTCATCGGCCGTCCCCTGCACAACATCACCGCCTACGTGCTGGACGCGAACCTCCAGCCGCAGCCGGTCGGAGTGCCCGGCGAGCTGTTCATCGCCGGACCCCAGGTCGCGCGCGGCTACCTCGACCGGCCCGGCTTGACCGCTTCGCGGTTCCTGGCCGATCCCTTCGGCGAGCCCGGCTCCCGCATGTACCGGACCGGCGACCGGGTGCGGTGGGTCGGTGACCAGCTGGAATACCTGGGCCGCGCGGACGACCAGGTGAAGGTGCGGGGCTACCGCATCGAGCCCGGCGAGGTGGAGGCGGCGCTGCTGTCGCACCCGGACGTCCGGGAGGCCGCCGTGGTGGCGCGCGCCGACCAGGGGCGCACCCGCCTGGTCGCCTACGTGGTGGCCGAGGCGCCGACCGACCTGCGCGACCACCTCAAGCGGCTGCTGCCCGACTACCAGATCCCGGCGGCGTTCGTGGAGCTGGACCGCATCCCGTTGACGCCCAACGGCAAGCTGGACAAGGCCGCCCTGCCCGCGCCCGAGGTGCGCGCCGGTGGCGAGCTGGTCGAGCCGCGCACGGCGGCGGAGGCGGAGCTGGCCCGGATCTGGGCGGACGTGCTGGGCGCGGCGCGGGTCGGTGTGCACGACAACTTCTTCACCTTGGGCGGAGACTCGATCCTGTCCATCCGCGTGGTGTCGCTGGCCCGGCAGGCCGGGCTGCGGCTGACCTCGCGGGACGTGTTCCGGCACCAGACGATCGCCGAGCTGGCGCTCGTCGCCGCCGACGCGGAGGAGGTCGTGCCGGAGCGGGTCTTCACCGGTCCCGCGCCGCTGACGCCGATCCAGCGGTGGTTCTTCGCCGAGCACGGGCCGTTGGAGCACTTCACCATGTCGCTGCTGGTGGAGCTGGACCCGGCGGTGGACCCGGAGGCAATGGGTGCCGCTGTGCGTGCGGTGGTGGCTCACCACGACGCTCTGCGGCTGCGGTTCCGCCGTGCGGACGCGGGGTGGGTGCAGGAGGTCGCGCCGACCGAGGTTGACGTGTTCACGATCGGTTCGGACGCGTCGGACGTCTCGGGCGTCTCGGCGGAGGCGTTCGAGGCACGGCGGTCGCTGGACCTTTCGCGCGGTCCGTTGCTGCGGGCCGTGTTCTTCCCCGGTGACCAGCCCTCGCTGCTGCTCGTCGTGCACCACCTGGTGGTCGACGGCGTGTCGTGGCGGATCTTGTTGGAGGACCTGGAGAAGGCGTACCGGGGCGAGGCGCTCGACCCGGTGGGCACGTCGTTCACCGACTGGGCGCACCGGTTGGACGAGCACGTGCGGCAGGGCGCGTTGGAGGACGCCCGGGAGTACTGGCGGTCGCTGCCCGCGTCGGAGGCGCTGCCGGTGGACCTGCCGGGGGCCAACACCGTCTCCTCGACGCGGTCGGTGTCGGTGCGGCTGGACCGGGAGACCACGGACGCCTTGCTGCACGATGTGCCGCCCGTGTACCGGACGCAGGTCAACGACGTGCTGTTGAGCGCGCTCGGGCGGGCGTTGGCGGAGTGGACCGGGCGGTCGACGGTGAGCGTCGCCTTGGAGGGGCACGGGCGCGAGGAGCTGTTCGACGCCGACATCGCGCGCACGGTCGGCTGGTTCACCACGCAGTTCCCGGTGGTGTTGGAGACCTCCGAGGACTGGGGCCGGACGCTCAAGACCGTCAAGGAGGCCCTGCGGGCGGTGCCGCACCGGGGGTTGAGCTACGAGGCCCTGGGGCTGAGTGGGCTGCCGGAGGTCTCGTTCAACTACCACGGCCGGTTCGACGTCGGCGGTGGCGAGCTGTTCCGGGCGCGGCGGGAGTTGGCCGACGACGAGGTGGACCCGTCGCTGACCCGGACGCACCTGCTGGACGTGACCGGGCTGGTCGAGAACGGGTCGTTGGAGCTGCGCTGGGACTACTCGGCGAACGTGCATTCCGAGGAGACCGTGCGCGGGTTGGCCGCGCGGGTGGTGGAGGCGCTGCGGGAGATCGTGGCGCACTGCAAGGACTCCTGGGGCCGGACGCCGTCCGACTTCCCGTTGGCGCACTTGACGCAGGAGCAGGTGGACCGCATCGCGGGGCCGGATGTCGAGGACATCTACCGGCTGACGCCTTTGCAGGCGGGCATGGTCTTCCACAGCCTCGTGGAGCCCGGCGCGTACGTGGACCGCGTGCGGTTGGTGCTCGATGGCGTGACGGATGCCGCGGCGCTGCGGGAGGCGTGGCAGCGGGTGGTGGACCGGACGCCGGTCTTGCGCACGTCGATCGTGTGGGAGGGGCTCGACGAGCCCGTGCAGGTGGTGCACCGGTCGGTGGAGCTGCCTTCGTCGGGCGAGATCACGCTCGACGCGGCGCCGCTGCTGCGGGTGGCGGTCACGCCGTTGGACGGGGACCGGGTCGAGGTCGTGTGGAGTTCGCACCACGTCGTGTTGGACGGGTGGAGCACCGGTCAGGTGTTCGCGGAGGTCCTGGAGCACTACCGCGCCATCACCACCGGTTCCACCGCACAGGTGCCGAGCCGCCGCCCGTTCCGCGACTACCTGGGTTGGCTGTCCGACCAGCCCGACACCGAGCCGTACTGGCGGCAAGCTCTATCCGATGTGGACGGTCCCACTCCCCTCCCCTACGACCGCCCACCAACTGAGGCACACCGCGCGGAGTCCACGGCCCACGTGCGGGTTGCGGTGGACGTCGGTGACGCTCCGCAACACTTGGGCTTGACCGTGAACACCGTCGTGCAGGGCGCGTGGGCGCTGCTGCTGTCACGGGTATCCGGCGAGCGGGACGTGGTGTTCGGCAACACCGTCTCCGGGCGCCCTGCCGAGCTGCCGGGCGTCGAGGACATGGTCGGCATGCTCATCAACACCGTCCCGACGAAGGTAGCCGTAGACACGACGTCACCGGCCGCTGCTTGGTTGCGCGACCTCCAGTCGGCCCAGGGCGAGTCCCGCCGCTACGACCACACGTCGTTGGCGGACATCCAGTCCTGGCTAGGCACCCGCCTGTTCGACACCGTGGTCGTCTTCGAGAACTACCCCTTCGACCAGTCGGGCACCGGCCCCCGGGTGGCCGAGGTCGACACCACCGACAACACCACCCTCCCCCTAACCCTCACCGCCCACGGCTCAACCCACCTGACCCTGGACCTGGCCTACGACCCCACCCTCTTCACCCCCTCCACTGCCACCCGCCTGGCCGCTTGGCTGCGCGACCTGGTCACGGCCTTGGTCACCCAGCCGGACACGCGCCTCGGCGAGCTGCCCTGGCTGACCCCGGAAGACGAGCAGCGGGTCCTAACCGACTGGAACGCCACCACCCTCCCCACCCAAGGCACCCTCTACCCGACCATCTTCGCCGCCCAAGCAAAAGCCACCCCCAACGAAACCGCCCTGATCTTCCACCCCACCCCCACCGACCGCGCCACGCCAGCCGCCAGCGCCCCCGCAGCACGTCCCGCTACCACCCGCGCGGCCGACGCGACCCACCCCGCCAGCGCGACCGGCGACCTCGGCACGTCCGACCCCACCGGCGTGACCGTCCAGCCGCGGGGTGGCGGCGGTGGGGTGGTGTTGACGTTTGCCGAGTTGGATGTCGCCGCCAATCGGGTCGCGCACCATCTCCTCGCCGCGGGGGTCGGCGCGGAGGACGTGGTCGCGGTGCGGATGGCGCGGTCCGCCGAGGTGGTTGTCGCGCTGTTGGGTGTTCTCAAGGCCGGGGCCGTCTACCTGCCGATCGACCCCACCCTGCCCGAGGACCGGATCGAGCTGTTGCTCGCCGACGCCCGGCCCAAGGTCGTGCTCGACTGCCTGCCCCCCGCGTTCCTCACTTACGGGACGCGCGAGTCGGGAGTTGGTCGCGGATCCTGCATGTCGCCTGATCGGGTGAAACTGTCCGACGGGTCGTCGAGCCTGGCCGCCGAGCCGGACCCGGACGTCGCGCCGGAACCGAACGTGCCGCCGAGCTGGGACTTGCCGCCGGACGTGGAGGTCCGGCCCGAGCAGGCGGCCTACATCATCTACACCTCCGGCTCCACCGGCAAGCCGAAGGGCGTGGTTGTGGAGCACCGGCAGTTGGCCAACCTCTTCGAGGCCAACCGGCGTGTGCTGATGAGCGACGAGCGCACGAGCTTCGCCCTCACCGCGACCTTCTCCTTCGACACCTCCTGGGAAGGCCTCCTCTTCCTCGCCGCCGGCCACGAGCTGCACGTGATCGACGACGAACTGCGCCTGGACCCCGACCGCCTGGTCTCCTACGTCCGCGAGCACCGCATCGGCACGGTGGACCTCACCCCCTCCTACGCCCACCGCCTGGTCGCCGCCGGCCTCCTCGACTCCGGCCTCCACCAGCTCATGCTGGGCGGCGAAGCCGTCGACGCCGCGCTCTGGCGCAGGATCGCCGACTCGCCCGTTCGCGGTTTCAACTTCTACGGCCCCACGGAAACCGCGGTCGACGCGTCCTCCACCGAGATCACCGGCGACCGGCCCCTCATCGGCCGTCCGCTCCACAACGCCAAGGCCTACGTGCTCGACGACGACCTGCGCCCCGTACCACCCGGCGTGCCGGGCGAGCTGTTCGTCGGCGGCGCCCAGGTCGGGCGCGGCTACCTCGACAAACCCGGCCTGACCGCCCAGCGGTTCCTGCCCGACCCCTTCGGCGAGCAACCCGGCCGGATGTACCGGACGGGTGACCGGGTCCGCTGGCTCGACAACGGCACCCTCGACTACCTCGGCCGCGCCGACGACCAGGTGAAGCTGCGCGGCTTCCGGATCGAGCCGGGTGAAGTCGCGGCGGCGTTGCGGGCCGTGCCGGGGGTGCGGGACGCGAAGGTGGTGGTCAAGGACGACAAGCTCGTCGGGTACGTCACCGGCACGCCCGACGTCGAACCGCGCGCCCACCTCGCCAAGACCCTGCCGGACTACATGGTCCCTTCGGCGATCGTCACCCTCGACGCCTTCCCCCTGTCCCCCAGCGGGAAGCTCGACCACAAGGCCCTGCCCGCGCCGGAGTTCACGGGCGGGTTCGCCGAGCCGCGCACGCCTGCCGAACGCACGATCGCCGCGATCTGGGCGGACGTGCTCAAGCTCGACCGGGTCGGCGCGGACGACAACTTCTTCGCGCTCGGCGGTGACTCGATCCTCAGCATCGGCGTCACCTCGCGGCTGCGGGAGGCGTTCGGCGTGCAGCTGTCCCCCCGTGCCGTCTTCCAGCACCCCACGGTGTCCGGCCTCGCGACCGCGATCGCCGGGATGAGTGCGGTGGACGCCATCCCGGTGATCCCGCGTGGTGGCGTCCACCCCCAGTCCCCCGCCCAGCGGCGGCTCTGGTTCCTGGACCGCTTCGAACCCGGCGGCACGGAGTACGTCACCCCGACGCCCCTCCGGTTGCGCGGCCCGCTCGACCTCGACGCCCTGCGCCGCGCGCTCAACGGCCTGGTCCGCCGCCACGAGTCGCTGCGCACCACGTTCGACGACGGGGTCCAGGTCGTCCGCGAGCCGTTCGACCTGCCCCTCGCCGTCGAGCACGGGAACTGGGAGGACGTGCTGCGCGAGGAGGTCGAGACCCCGTTCGACCTGCGGGAAGGCCCGCTGGTCCGGGCGCGGCTGGTCCGGGTGGCCGACGACGACCACGTGTTCGTCCTGACCCTGCACCACATCGTGACCGACGCCTGGTCCACCGGCGTGCTGGCCCGCGACCTCGCCGCCCTCTACGCGGACGACGACCTGCCCCCGCTGCCGGTCCAGTACGTGGACTACGCGGCCTGGCACGCCGACCCGCCCGCCGACCACTGGGCGGACGTCCTCAAGGGCGTGCCACCGCTGGAACTGCCCACCGACCGGCCCCGCCCGGCGGTCCGCACCGGCCGGGGCGCGGCGCACGCGTTCACCGTCCCGGCCGAGGTCGGCACCGCCATCCGCAAGCTGGCACAAAGGCACGGCGACACCCTGTTCACCACGCTCCTGGCGGCCTGCAAGGCGTTGCTGGCCCGCTACACCGGCCAGGACGACATCGCCGTGGGCACCGCCGTGTCCGGTCGCGGCCGGGCCGAGCTGGACGACGTAGTGGGCCTGTTCGTCAACACGGTCGTCCTGCGGTCCACTGTGGACACGAGCTGGAGCTTCGCCGAGCTGCTCTCCCGCGTCCGCGCGACCGTGGCGGACGGGTTCGCCCACCAGGACGTCCCGTTCGAGCGGGTGGTCGAGGCGGTGCGCCCGGAGCGCGACCCGAGCCGCAACACCCTGTTCGACGTGATGGTGCTGGTGCAGAACGCCGGGACCGACCTGCCCGAGCTGCCCGGCCTGGAGGTCGAGGAGCTGACCGTGCCGTCCGTGGCGGCCACCTGCGACCTGACCTTCGAGTTCGGCGAGACCGGCGGCGACCTGCTGGGCGCGGTGGAGTACAGCACCGACCTGTTCGACCCCGCCACGGTCGAGCGCCTGTGCCGGCACCTGGTCGCGCTGTTGGCCGCCGTCGCCGCCGACCCGGACCGCCCGCTGGACGCGATCGCCCTGGGCGACGCGCCCTCCCCGCACGGCCGGCCGCTGGACGTCCCGGACACCACCTTCCCGGCGCTGTTCGAGGCGCAGGCCACGAAGACCCCCGACCGGCTCGCCGTGGTCTGCGGAGACGTCCGGCTGACCTACGCCGAGCTGGACGCCCGCGCGAACCGGCTGGCCCACCACCTGATCGGGCGCGGAGCCGGGCCGGAGCGGACCGTCGCCGTGGCGCTGCCCCGGTCGGCCGACGTGATCACGGCGATCCTGGCCGTGCACAAGGCGGGCGCGGTGTACCTGCCCATCGACCGCGGCCTGCCCGCCGAGCGCGTGGACCTGCTGGTGCGCGACGCCAAACCGGTAGTGGTCCTGGACACCTGGCCCGACCTGGCGGCCTGCCCGGACACCCGCCCGGACGTGCGGCTGCGGCCCGACCACGCGGCCTACGTCATCTACACCTCCGGGTCCACCGGCACGCCCAAGGGTGTCGTGGTGGAGCACCGGCAGCTGGTCAACCTGCTCTTCAACCACCGCAACGACTTCGCCGCCGAGTCCCTCAAGGCCGCCCTGTCCGCGGTGTTCTCCTTCGACACCTCGCTGGAAGGCCTGGTGCTGCTGGCCGACGGCCACGAACTGCACGTGCTCACCGACGACGTCCGGCTGGAGCCGGCGGCGCTGGTGTCCTACGTGCGCGAGCACCGGATCGACTTCCTCGACCTGACCCCGTCCTACGTCCAGCAACTCCTGCCCGCCGGCCTGCTCGACGGCGAGCACCGGCCGCGCGTGCTCATGCTGGGCGGCGAAGCCCTCGGCACAGCCCTGTGGCGGGAGCTGGCGGCGGCCGACACCCGTGCCTACAACTTCTACGGACCCACGGAGACCACGGTCGACGCCGTCTCGACCGAGGTCACCGGCGACCGGCCGGTCATCGGGCGCCCCCTGCACAACCTCACCGCCCATGTATTGGACGAAAACCTCAACCCCCAACCCGAGGGCGTCCCCGGCGAGCTGTTCATCGCCGGCCCGCAGGTCGCGCGCGGCTACCTCGACCGACCCGGCCTGACCGCTTCGCGGTTCCTGGCCGACCCGTTCGGCGAGCCCGGCTCCCGCATGTACCGGACCGGCGACCGCGTCCGCTGGATCGGTGACCAGCTGGAATACCTGGGCCGCACGGACGACCAGGTCAAGGTGCGGGGCTACCGCATCGAGCCCGGCGAGGTGGAGACCGCGTTGCTGGCCCACCCGGACGTGCGGCAGGCCGTGGTCGTCGCTCGCGAGCACCAAGGCCACCAGCGGCTGGTCGGGTACGTCGTGGGCACGGCGACCGACCTCGGCCCGTGGCTCAAGCAGCGGCTGCCCGAGCACATGGTGCCCTCGGCGTTCGTCACCCTGGACGAGATCCCGCTGACCGCGAGCGGCAAGGTGGACCGCCGCGCCCTGCCCGCGCCCACGTTCACCGACGCCGGGTACGTCGAGCCGCGCACCCCGGTCGAGGCTGAGCTGGCCCGGATCTGGGCCGAGGTCCTCGGGGTCGAGCGGGTCGGCGCGCGGGACAACTTCTTCGGGCTGGGCGGCGACTCCATCCTGAGCATGCAGGTGGTGTCGCGAGCGCGGCAGACCGGGCTGCGGTTGACGTCCAAGGACGTGTTCCTGCGGCAAACGGTCGCCGACCTGGCCTTGGCGGTCACCACGACCGACACCGCCCGCGAGGTCGAAACGTTCACCGGTCCCGCCCCGCTCACGCCCATCCAGCGCTGGTTCTTCGCCGAGCACGGGCCGTTGGCGCACTTCACGATGTCGATGCTCACCGAGTGGGGCGACGACGTGGTCGTGCCCCGCCTGCGCGACGCCCTGAACGCCGTGGTGGCGCACCACCCCGCCCTGCGGACCCGGTTCGTCGAGGTGGACGGCGAATGGCGGCAGGAGGTCGGCGACCCGCACGACGTCCTGCACCTCGCGTCCACTGTGGACTACGAGGCCGAGGCGATGAACGCCCGCCAGAGCCTCGACCTGCGGAGGGGTCCGCTGTTCCGGGCCGTGCTGTTCCCGGACGGCCGGCTGTTCCTTACCGCGCACCACCTCGTGGTGGACGCCGTCTCCTGGCGGGTGATCCTCGACGACCTCCGCACCGCCTACGACGGCGGCCGGCTGGAGCCGCAGAGCCTGCCGTTCACCGACTGGGCCCACCGCCTCGACGCCCACGTCCGCGCGGGCGCCCTGGACGACGCCGTCCCGTACTGGCAGGCCATGCCGACCGAGGAACCCGTGCCCACTGCCGCCGGCAGCGCGCGGAACGTCGTCGTGCGCCTGGGCCGCGACGAGACCGACGCCCTGCTGCACCAGGTGCCCGAGGCGTACCGGACGCAGGTCAACGACGTGCTGCTGACCGCGTTGGCGGCGGCGTTCGCGGGCCGGGTGCTGGTGGCGCTGGAGGGCCACGGTCGCGAGGAGCTGTTCCCCGACGCCGACCTCTCCCGCACGGTCGGCTGGTTCACCGCCCAGTTCCCGGTGGCGCTGGACCTGCCCGCCGACTGGGGCGACGCGCTCAAGGCTGTCAAGGAGCAGCTGCGGGCCGTGCCGCACAAGGGGTTGAGCTACGAGGCCCTGAAGTACGCGGGCAAGCTCAGCGGCCCGCTGCCCCGGGTCTCCTTCAACTACCTGGGCCGGTTCGACGAGGACACCGTCGACGTCGAGCACGGCCGCGAGGTGCCCGACGACGTGGCCCGCCCCCACCTCCTGGACATCACCGCAGCCGTGACCGGCGGCGAACTGGTGCTGGACTGGGAGTACTCGACGGAGGTCGACACCGAGGGAGGCGTCCGCGCGCTGGCCGACCGGATGCTGGACGCCCTGCGCGAGATCGTGGCGCACTGCGCGGACGCCTGGGGCCGGACGCCCTCGGACTTCCCGCTCGCCCGACTGACCCAGGAGCAGGTGGACCGGGTCGTGACCCCGGACGTCGAGGACGTCTACCCGCTGACGCCGTTGCAGACCGGCATGTTGTTCCACAGCCTGGTGGACGACGGCTCGGCCTACTTCAACCAGCTCCGCGTCCGACTGTCCGGTGTGGACTCCCCCCGGAGGCTCGCCGAGGCCTGGCAACGGGTCGTGGACCGCACCCCCGTGCTGCGGACCAGCGTGGTGTGGGAGGGCGTGGATGAGCCGGTGCAGGTCGTGCACCGCGATGTCGTCGTGCCGGTGGAGTTCGCGCCGGTGACCGACGAGCTGGTGGCCCGGGACGCCGAAGCCGGCCTCGACCTCACCCGTGCCCCGCTGATGCGGCTGGTGATCGGGCGGGTGTCCGACACCGAGGTCGACGTGCTGTGGACCTCGCACCACCTGCTGCTGGACGGGTGGAGCACGTCCCAGGTGTTCGGCGAGGTGCTCGCCGAGTACGTCGGTGACGCGCCGACCGCGCGGCGGCCGTTCCGCGACTACCTGGAGTGGCTGGGCGAGCAGGACCACGCGGCGGCCGAGGAGCACTGGCGGGCCGTCGTCGCGGGCCGCACCGCCCCCACCCCCCTGCCCTACGATCGCGCGCCCGCCGACGCGCACCGCGCCGAGTCCTCCGCCCAGGTGGTGCTGGGCCTGCCGGTCGACCGGCTCGACGCGGTCGCCCGCGCGCACGGCCTCACGGTGAACACGCTGGTCCAGGGCGCGTGGGCGCTGCTGCTGGCCCGGACCTCGGGTGAGCGGGACGTGGTGTTCGGCACCACCGTGTCCGGGCGGCCGGCGGAGCTGCCGGGCGTGGAGGACATGGTCGGCATGTTCATCAACACCGTGCCGACCCGCGTGTCCGTGGACCCGCTGGAGGAGACCGTGCCGTGGCTGCGGCGCCTCCAGGACGCGCAGATCGAGTCGCGGCGGCACGACTTCGTGTCGCTGGCGCAGGTGCAGGCGCTGGCCGGCGGGCGGCTGTTCGACAGCCTGCTGGCGTTCGAGAACTACCCCGTGCAGGCCCCGTCCGGTGACGCGCCGGCGGTCGGCGAGGTGGACGGGCTGGACACGACGACGTTCCCGCTGACCGTGCGGGCACACGCGGACTCGTCGCTGCACGTCGAGCTGACCTACGACCCGCGCCTGTTCGACGCGGCCACCGTCGAGGTCCTGGGCGCCCGGCTGTCCCGGCTGCTCGACGCGCTGGGCGCCGACCCGGCCCGCCGGATCGGCGAGCTGCCGTGGCTGTCGGAGGACGAGCGGCACCAGGTCCTGGTGGCGTGGAACGGCACGGAGCACAGCGCGCCCACCACGACCATCCCGGAGGTGTTCGCCGCGCAGGCCGCACGCACGCCCGACGCCGTGGCGGTGACGTTCGACGGGTCGTCCCTGACCTACCGCGAGCTGGACGAACGCGCGAACCGGTTGGCGCACCACCTGATCGCCGAGGGCGCGGGACCGGAGCAGTTCGTGGCGCTGCTGCTGCCCCGGTCGCTGGAGCTGGTCGTCGCCGTGCTCGGCGTGCTCAAGGCGGGCGCGGCCTACGTGCCGATCGACCCCGCCTACCCGGCCGAGCGCATCGCGGGCATGGTCGAGGACGCACGCCCGGTGGCCGTGCTCGACCGGGTGCCGGACCTGTCCTCCTACCCGACCCGGGCGCCGAAGACCGCGCTACGGCCGGAGAACCCGGCGTACGTGATCTACACGTCCGGCTCGACCGGCAAGCCCAAGGGCGTGATCATCCCGCACGGCAACGTGATCCGACTGTTCACCGCCACCGACCACTGGTTCCGGTTCGACCACACCGACGTCTGGACCCTGTTCCACAGCTACGCCTTCGACTTCTCCGTCTGGGAACTCTGGGGACCGCTCCTGCACGGCGGCCGTCTCGTCGTCGTGCCCCACGAGACCTCCCGGTCGCCGCGCGACTTCGCCCGGCTGATCGAGCAAGAAGGCGTGACGGTGCTCAACCAGACGCCGTCGGCGTTCTACCAGCTCATCCCCGAGCAGCCCGACGCCCGGTACGTCATCTTCGGCGGCGAGGCCCTGGACCTGCGCAAGGTCTCGGACTGGCAGGGCACCGGCGAGCTGATCAACATGTACGGCATCACCGAGACCACGGTCCACGTCACCTACACGGAGGCGGACGGCACGGTCGGCGTCCCGATCCCCGACCTGCGCGTCTACGTGCTGGACGAGGACCTCCAGCCCGTGCCGCCCGGGGTGGTCGGCGAGATGTACGTCGCCGGACCGGGCCTGGCCCGCGGCTACCTCGACCGACCCGGCCTGACCGCGTCGAGGTTCGTGGCCAACCCGTTCGGCGAGCCCGGCTCGCGCATGTACCGGTCCGGTGATCTGGCCCGCTGGGTGGACGGCAAGCTGGACTACCTGGGTCGCGCCGACCAGCAGGTCAAGGTGCGCGGGTTCCGGGTCGAGCCCGGCGAGGTCGAGGCGGTGCTCGCCGGGTACCCAGGGGTGCGGCAGGTCGCCGTGGTGGCGCGGGAGGACCGGCTGGTGGCCTACCTGGTCGCCGACGAGCCGATCCCGGCCGCCGCGCTGCGCGAGCACGCCGCCCGGTCGCTGCCCGATCACATGGTGCCGGCGGCGTACGTGGCGCTGGACCGGTTGCCGCTGAACAACAACGGCAAGCTGGACCGGGCCGCGCTGCCCGCGCCGGATCGGGACGCGACCGTCGCCGACGACTACGTCAAGCCGCGCACCGACACCGAACGGCTGGTCGCGGGCATCTGGGCGGACGTGCTGGGCCTGGCGCGGGTCGGCGCGGAGGACGACTTCTTCGCGCTGGGCGGCGACTCCATCAGCAGCATCCGGGTGGCGGCGCGGCTGCGCGAGCGGTTCGACGTCTCGCCGCGCGCCCTGTTCGACCACGCCACGGTGGCCGGCCTCGCGGCGGCGCTGTCCGGTGACGCCCTCACGCCCATCCCCCGGGCCACCGCGATCCCGCTGCCTGACTCCACGCCGGCCGACTCCACGCCGGCCGGTGCCGAGCGGGCCGGTGCCGAGCGGGTCGGTGGCTTCCCGCTGTCGTTCGCCCAGCAGCGGCTGTGGTTCCTCGACCAGTTCTCCCCCGGCGGCACCGAGTACGTGACACCGCTGGCCGTGCGGCTGCGCGGTGAGCTGGACGTCGAACGCCTGCGGCGCGCGCTGACCGCCCTGGTGGCGCGGCACGAGTCGCTGCGCACGACGTTCCCGGCGGTGGACGGCCTGCCGGTGCAGGTGGTTCACCCGCCGCACGCGGTCGAGCTGCCGCTGCTGGACGAACTGCCCGAGGTGGAGCCGTTCGATCTGGGCGCAGGCCCGCTGTTCCGGCCGGCGCTGGTCCGGGTCGCGCCCGACGAGCACGTTCTCGCCCTGACCCTGCACCACATCATCACCGACGGGTGGTCCGGCGGGGTGCTGGTGTCCGACCTGGCCGCGCTCTACCAGGGCGAACAGCTGCCGGACCTGCCGGTGCGGTACGTGGACTTCGCGGCCTGGCAGCGCGAGCAGCCGCTGGACGCCCAGCTGGACCACTGGCGCGAGCAGCTGCGCGGTGTGCCCGCGCTGGAGCTGCCCACCGACCGGCCCCGGCCGCCGGTGCAGACCACGGCGGGCGCGCAGGTGGAGTTCGCGGTGCCGCGCGAGATCGCCGACCGGCTCCGGGCGATCGCCCGCCGGCACGACTGCACCCTGTTCATGGCGCTGGTGGCAGCCTGCCAGGTGCTGTTCCACCGCTGGTCGGGCCAGCAGGACTTCGCGCTGGGCACGGTCGCGGCCGGGCGGGAGCGGCCGGAACTGGAGCGGGTGGCCGGGTTCTTCGTCAACACCCTCGCCCTGCGGGCGCACGTCGAGCCCCGGGAGGCCTTCCCCGACCTGCTGGGCCGGGTGCGGGAGACCGTGCTGGCCGCGTTCGCCCACCAGGACGTGCCGTTCGAGCGGGTCGTCGACGCCGTGCAGCCCGACCGCGACACCAGCCGCACGCCGATCTTCCAGGCGGTGGTGGCGTTGCAGAACGCGCCGCGCCCCACCGGGTTCGCCGGCCTGGAGGCCACCGACGTGGGCCGGCCGGTGACCTCGACCGGGTTCGACGTGACGGTGGAGTTCACCGAGGAGGACGGCGGCGCGCTGAGCGGGTCGGTCGAGTACAACACCGACCTGTTCGACCCCTCCACCGTCGAGCGGCTCGCCGGGCACCTGGTGACCCTGCTCGACGACCTCACCGACGATCGTCCACTGTGGACGCTTCCGCTGCCCGGCGACGAGCGCCGGAGCCTCGCGGAGTTCGGCGACGGCAGCCCGGCGAGCCCGTTCGTGCCGTTCGCCGGCCTGGTCGAGGCGCAGGTCGCCCGCACGCCCGACGCCCTGGCCCTGACCGGTGCGACGGACCTGACCTACGCCGAGCTGAACGCGGCGGCCAACCGGCTGGCGCACCACCTCATCGCGGCCGGGGCGGGGCCGGAGTCCGTCGTCGCCGTGCGGCTGCCCCGGTCGGCGGAGCTGGTCGTGGCGGAGCTGGCGGTGCTCAAGGCGGGCGCGGCGTTCCTGCCGGTGGACCCGGAGTACCCGGCCGAGCGGATCGCGTTCATGCTCTCCGACGCCCGGCCGCTGCTGGTGCTGGACGGTCCGGTCGACGTGTCCGGCCACCCCGACCACGACCCCGGGGTGGAGGTGCGGCCGGAGCACCCGGCGTACGTGATCTACACCTCCGGCTCGACCGGGCGGCCCAAGGGTGTCGTGGTGACGCACGCGGGCATCTCGACGTTCTCGGCGGCCGAGATCGCGCACCTGGACGTGCGGCCCGGCGACCGGGTGCTGGAGTTCTCCTCGCCCAGCTTCGACGCCTCCGTGCTGGAGCTGTGCATGGCGCTCCCGGCGGGTGCGGCGCTGGTCGTGCCGCCGCCGGGTCCGCTGCTGGGCGACCAGCTCGCGGACGTCATCGACGAGTTCGGCGTGACCCACGCCCTGATCCCGCCGGTCGCGCTGGCGACCGTGCCGGACCGGCCGCTGCCGACGTTCCGGTCGCTGGTGGTCGGCGGCGACGCGTGCTCGGCCGACCTGGTCGCGCGATGGGCGCCGGGCCGGCGAATGGTCAACGCCTACGGCCCCACCGAGTCCACCGTCGTCACCAGTTGGAGCGGACCGCTGGAGCCGGGCGGGCTGCCGCCGATCGGTCGGCCGCTGCCCGGCACGCGGGTCCACGTGCTCGACGCCGAGGGACAGCCGGTGCCGATCGGGGTCCCGGGCGAGCTGTACGTGTCCGGCGTCGGCCTGGCCCGCGGCTACCTGGACCGGCCCGGCCTGACCGCCTCGCGGTTCGTGGCCGACCCGTTCGGCCCGCCCGGGTCGCGGATGTACCGGACCGGGGACGTCGTGCGCTGGAACCGGCGCGGCGAACTGGAGTTCGTCGGGCGCGCGGACGAGCAGGTCAAGATCCGCGGGTTCCGGGTGGAGCTGGGCGAGGTCGAGACGGCGTTGCTGCGGCACCCGGACGTGCGGGAGGCCGTGGTGGTGGCGCGGGCCGACGGGGCCGGGCACAAGCGGCTGGTGGCCTACGTCGTCGGCGCGGTCGAGGAACTGCGGGAGTTCCTGGGCGAGACGCTGCCGGAGTACCTGGTGCCTTCGGTGTTCGTGCCCGTGGCCGAGCTGCCGGTGAGCCCCAACGGGAAGGTGGACCGGGCGCGGCTGCCCGAGCCGGACTTCTCCACCCTGGCCACGGCGGAGTACGTGCCGCCGTCCGGCCCGGTGGAGGAGGCGCTGGTGGCGGTGTGGGCGGACGTCCTGGGCGTGCCGCGGGTGGGCACGGCGGACAACTTCTTCGCGCTGGGCGGCGACTCGATCCTGAGCATGCAGGTGGTGGCGCGCTCCCGGCAGGCCGGGCTGCGGTTCACCACGCGGGACCTGTTCGCCCACCAGGCCATCGCCGCGCTCGCGCCCGTCGTGACGGTCGAGGCGGCGGCCGGTGCGCAGGAGGCGGTGGTCGGCGACGTGCCGCTCACGCCCGTGCAGCACTGGTTCCTGCACTCGGGTCGGCGCAGCCCGCACCACTTCAACCAGTCCCACCTCGTGCGGCTGGACCCGGCGGTGGACGTCGAGCGGCTGCGGTCGGCGCTGGGAGCGTTGCTGGCCCACCACGACGCCCTGCGGATGCGGTACCACCACGACGGCCAGTGGCGGCAGGAGAACGCGCCCATGTCTGACGTGGACGTGCTCACCGTGGTGTCCGATGTGGACGATCGGGAGGCGTACGCGGACACCGTGCACGCGAGCTTCTCCCTGGACACCGGGCCGTTGCTGAAGGCGGTGCTGTTCGCCGGCGACGAGCCGGAGTTGCTGCTGGTGGCCCACCACCTGGTGGTCGACGGAGTGTCGTGGCGGATCCTGCTGGACGACCTGGAGACCGCCTACTCGGGCGGTGACCTGGGCGCCAAGACGACATCGTTCCAGGAATGGGCGCGGCGGCTGTCGGCCCACGTGGCCGAGGGCGGGTTCGACACCGAGATCGACCACTGGAGCACTCCCCTGCCGACGTCGGAACAGCCCCGCGGCCCCGTCGACGTCGTCACCGTCGAGCTGTCGCCCGAGGACACGGAGGCGTTGCTGCGCGGTGCGCCGGTGGCCTACCGGACCCGGGTCAACGACGTGCTGCTGGCCGCGCTGGCGTTCGCTCTGGGGCGGTGGACCGGTGAGTCGCGGGTGGCCGTGGACCTGGAGGGGCACGGCCGTGAGGACTTGTTCGACGGCGTGGACCTGTCCCGCACGGTCGGGTGGTTCACCACCGTGTTCCCGGTGGTGCTGGACGTGCCCGAGGGTGACTGGCGGGCGCGGGTCAAGGCGGTGCGGCGGCAACTGCGGGCCGTGCCGGGCGGTGGCATCGGGTGCGGGGCGCTGCGCCAGCACGGCCGGGTGCCGGAGACGGGGACGCCCGCGGTGGCGTTCAACTACCTCGGCCAGTTCGACGCCGGGTCGGACGAGTCGAGCGGCCTGTACCGGGCGGTGCTGCCCTCCATCGGCCACGAGCACGACCCCTCCGACCCCGCGCACCACCTGGTGGATGTCGTCGGCGAGGCCGGCGACGGGCGGCTGGGTTTCTCCTGGTACTTCCACCCGGAGGTGCACCCGGAGTCCGAGATCCGGGCCGTGGCGGCGGACTTCGCCGAGGCGCTCCGAGCGATCGCCGAGGACTGCCGATGACGACCTCGCTGGCGCGCAACCGGAACTACACGCTGCTGTGGAGCGGGCAGGCGTTCGCCGAGGTCGGCTTCTCGGCGTCGCTGATCGCCTTCCCGCTGCTGGTGCTGGCGGTCACCGGGTCCCCCGCCGCGTCCGGCCTGGTGCTCGCCGTGGACGCGGCGGCCCAACTGCTGGCCGGCCTGCCCGCGGGCGCGCTGGTCGACCGTTGGGACCGGCGGCGGATCATGCTGGCCTGCGAGGCCGCCCAGGCCGTGGCGCTGGGTTCGCTGGTGCTGGCCTTGGTCAACGGCGTGGCCTCGGTGGCCCACATGGCCGCCGTCGCCGCCGTGATGGGCGTGTGCCGGGCGTTGTTCGAGCCCGCGGAGGACGCGTGCCTGCCCCGGCTAGTGCCCGACGAGCAGCTGGCCACCGCGGTGTCCATGAACTCCGCCCGGACGTCCCTCGGTCAGATGGCCGGGACGGCGTTGGGCGGCGCGCTGTTCGCGGTGACCCGGTGGCTGCCGTTCCTGGTGGACCTGCTGACCCACTGCGTGGCCTTCGTGACCTTGCTGTTCCTGCGCGTGCCTCCACGCACCCCGACAGTCAGCGAGACCAACTTCCTCGCTGACATCCGGGCCGGCCTCCGATGGGTGTGGCAAAGGCGCGAGATCCGCGTGACGGCGATGTGCGCGGTGGTGCTCAACTTGTTCTTCGGTGCCTTCTACTTGGTCATGATCGTGCTCGCCCAACACCGTGGCGTATCGCCCGCGGTGATCGGCGTGATGGCCGCGATGCTGGGCGTAGGCGGCGTGATCGGCTCGCTGCTGGCACCCAAGCTGCACCGCGTCCTGGGACCGTACGTGTCCATCGCCGGCGTCTTCTGGGCGGTGACCGCGCTGACACCGGTTTCCCTGCTGGTTGCCGACGGGTACGCGCTGGGTGGGTTGTTCGCCCTGATGATGGTCCTGGCACCCACGGCGAACACGACGATCTCGACCCACCAACTCCTGCTGACCCCCGACGAGCTGCGCGGCCGGCTCAGCGGGGTCTTGGCAGTGGCCGTAGGGCTGGCGGGCGTACTAGGCCCCGTGCTCGGCGGCGTGTTGACGGAATTCCTGGCGCCCACACACGCGGTCGTCGTGTGTGCCGCCGGGATCGCTTTGGTGACCGCGTTCGTGACGGTGAGCCCCACCTTGCGGCGCTACGCTGATCAGGAGGTTGTCTCGTGAGGTCTGACATCGCTTACCAGGTGCTGGTCAACGACGAGGGCCAGTACTCCCTGTGGCCCGCCCACCAGCCCGTCCCGGCGGGATGGGTGGCCGACGGGAAGACCGGCACCTTGGACGAGTGCTCGGCCCACGTGGACTCGGTGTGGACCGACATGCGCCCCCGTTCCCTCCGGGAGGCCATGAACTCCTGACCAAGGCAAACACAATGCCACACGCCGTGCGGCGGCTCACGAAGCCGCCGCACGGCGGCTTTTCACGAAGCTGCCGCACGGCGTGCTTTTCACGAAGCTGCCGCACGGCACACCTCTACCTGGGCTTCTTGCTTGTGTCATCCCCGTATGGCCTGCCCGAAGGGCTAC